>JASJCY010000200.1 GCA_030065825.1 Nostocaceae cyanobacterium
CGAGGCAGCGCGTTGCGGAGGTCTCCTCCGTTGTAGCGACTGCCGGGGTTTCTTGCAAATCTCTCAGTCTCAAAACCTTAATTTTTCGTTTAGAAACCCGGTTTTTTTGGTCTTGTTGAGAATGGTGCAAGATATGAGTGAATGTTAATTCTTCTCACTATTGCCTGTTGCCTGTTCCCTCCTACAGACTGTTTATTTAACATAAAAAGTACGGTAAAGCCGTTATTCTTTTAGCTTTTTAATAAGAGCAAGAATCATTAGACTCTCTTTTGTAAGTAAAAAAATAATCAATTCAATATCTTTTTGCTTAGATAATCCTACGCTTTGAGATAAAATAATATGTGTTTCTAATTCGTTAATTGAACCTTGGGCAATATTAAGAAATCTGACATATTCAGCGGTTGATTTTCTTCCGTATCCCTCTGCTATATTAGCTGGGATAGATGCTGCCGATCTCCTGATTTGTTGCACCATCCCATATAACTCATCTCTAGGAAATAGTTTAGTTAACAAATAACACTTTTCGGCTATATACATACCTTTTTGCCAAATTTTTAAGTCTTTAAAATCGTTAATATCTGACATTTAAAAACCTCTGAATTTATTCTTATGTTCCCTATTCCCTATTCCCTATTCCTAGCTTTAATTCATGATTTTTTTGGCTAAAAATTCCAATTATTTTCTGTTTGAGGCGTAAATTTGAACATTTCTAATGTTGCCCCACTATTAACTATTAATTGATTGCCAAAACCTTGACATTGATTGACACAATTTGCATTAGAAACAATACCTGCTGTCATTGTATTATTGGTTTGTTCGTCTTGCAAATAATTGTTATTAATTTTTGCATTTTCCCAATCACCACCTACTACAATAGCTGCGCGATAATCTTCATGAAAAGATGATGATTTTTGACCAGAATTTAAAACTAAATTATTTGATATTTCTAGTCCATTACTCTTCATAGATATATAAATTCCACTACCTAATGGATTTTTAATTTGGTTGTCAGTAATATTAATATTGTCATTATTGACATCAGGAGCAGTATATCTCCAAAATCTGATTCCATTTGCTAGATTATCAGATGCAAATTCTTGCTGGGAATAGTAGTTTGTAAATGTAATATCGTTATTTAAAATAGTCAAGTTTTGTATGGGTGCATCTGATGTTGCTTCCAGAACTATGCCACCGCTGGGTGTATCACCCCATAATTGACGCCAAGCATTAATATTAAGAGTAATGGTATTATTGGCAACTAAGCTATTACTAATTGCAGGGTTAGTGGTATTTCCAAAACCAAAAAATGACCAGATAGTAATGCCTACATATGCATCTTGGATAATGTTATCAGTAATTACTTGATTATCGGAACTACTGGCATAACCTGTAATATATATTCCGTTAGTAAAACCAGTAATTGTGTTGTTCTTGATAGTATGGCGATCGCCATGTATTTCAATTGCGGTTCTGGCTCCATTTGTACCGGCTCCATTTTTAGAAGAAAAAGAATTATTGGAGATTTCAATACCTTGTCCGTGGGTGTAAATGGTTGAATGATCGTAATCTACATTTCCTCCACCAATTAATTCAAAAATGTTATTTTTAATTGCAACATCTGAAACTGAAACAACATATGGAGCAACGTATCCATTGACGGTAATTACATTGCTATTATTCTGGTTAATAAATCGACATCTTTTAATAGTGACTCTTGTACCTGAATAAACCCGGACAGCATACCTCATACGTTCAAGGCTTAAATCTGATGCTGCTGCAACTGGATTATTAACACCATTGCTATCAATTGTTAGGTCATATATTGCAAAATTAGATAAATCTGTGTCTAAAGTTTCTCCTCCGATGATGGCACTGTAATTACCTTGTTCGTCAGCTAATTTAATAATAGTTTCTTGATTATTAGTTCCTTGTAATATCAAATTTCCGCGCACAGAAAGAGCTTGGAGTGTCAAAGGATTAATACTGACTTTATAAGTACCAGCGGGGAAAAATACTATTCCTCCACCAGCTTGGAAAGCAGAATCAATTGTTGCTTGAATAGCTGCGGTATCGTCCGCTATGCCATCACCAATAGCTCCAAAGTTTTTGACTGAAAATGATTGTTGTGTTTCGGCAAATGCAACTTGCTGTATTTGTTTGGCAATATAATTATAAAAATTTGGTTGAGAAAAAAATGCTAGGACTATTAACCAAGAAGTGCTGAACAATGTTAAGGGTATAAATAAATTTTTGATTTTAAATTTCATGGTTAATTTTGATTTAAATCTTGCAAAAAATCAAATGCGGAGAACACGGATAAAACGGATAACACGGATAACACGGATAAATAAGAAAGAGGAATGTTGGATAGGTAAAAATAGATATTTTTTTATTTGGAAGTTGTTTAAATCACGTCGATTTTGAACCCATATTTCCCCATTCTCCATTCCCTATTCCCTATTCCCTGTTCCCTGTTCCCTGTTCCCTTTTTAAAAGAAGTTCATATTGTTATTTTCTTTCTTTTAGTTCTACTTAGTATGCACACCCAAAGATAAGGGAAAAGCGAATACCATACCAGGGAACGCATCATTAAAGCGGATTCTGAACGGGCATAAAATAAGAAAAATGAAAGAAAACTAGTAAGCATTGCTAATTTAGCTGGATTATGAGATTTCATTGCCCATAAGGTCATTTTTGCGAACAAAAAACCAATTACTCCTAAGGCTATTGGTGCCCCAATCCAGCCAAAACTAAGAAAAGCTTCGGCAATAAAACTAAATCCGTAGGTGCCATAGTTAAAGGCAAAATATGGATTAATTTCTTCAACTAACCACTTTTCAGCAAGTCCCCGGGCAATAGTTGGATGTACATCTCCAAAAATACTTGGTACTAGAGTTAATATGGCATAAAAGTAGTCAAGTCCCCATTGAAAATCACGCACCCGAGGAACTAATTCGATGGTTTGAGCGACTGTCATCATTGAAGATCCCATCTCTTCGATAGCAGCAAACAAAGGATTTTCTACCTGAGAAAATATCTCTATCAAATAATTAATAGAAAACTTGTCTCCACCAGCTTCAGTTCTTGTTGCTGATATAACGGGAATGAGAACAAATCCAATTAGAGAACCCACACCTAGAAATAAAGTTTTTGGAAATGGACTAATAAAATAATTCCATAACCATGCAAAACTAATTAATGGCATAATTGCCCGGTTTCTTTCACCAGACAAAAATTTGCTCATGGCATATAGAATTACAATAGTTGCAGATATTACTCTACCTTTCGGTACATTTTTGCTACCAGCTAATAGAAATAAACAAGCTGGAATAATAAAATCGGCTAGTATTCCCGCTGCACTAGCTGTTCCCCCTCCTTCATAGAGTGCCATATATCCTGAAGTTAAAACGGTTCTGACACTATTGAAAATTACAAAAACCGCAGGTAAAAAACAGATTTTTAATAATGTTATGCCAACTTTATAGGTATTTTTTTCTATTAAGATATTTTGTTCTGGATTTAAATTTTTGGATTTTTTATGTTTGATATTAATTAAACTCAGCAATCCTCCTAAATGAAAAGTTCCCATGGCAATAAACACTAAATACAATGTATCGAGAATTGTCTGGGATGAAAAGGAAAATTCAAAAAATTCTAATAACTCGTTTTTAGTCAAACCAAAAACTTCTAGTAAAGCTTGTCCAGAGTTAAATATATAAGCGGATAATAAAAAAAATGAGTAAGGGTTAAAGAGGCTTTTGGTGAGTAAATACCATGAAAAAAATGACCAAATAGCCAGCCCTAGTAAGGAACAACAGAAAGGATAAATATATATTTCTGGCTGCCGTTCAAATGATGGCACGGTTAATCTAAAGAGAATAAAACCTATCAGGATACTGCATTGTATCCCGATGATGGTAATTAATTTTAATTGGGATGATGTGATGATTTTAGCTTTCTTTTTGAGCATAAATTTTTGTCAGTGATTTAATGCTACAAGATATATTAAACTGACTTTTGACCATGGTGTTTATACTTTCTAATTGAGTGATATTACCTCTGAGATTTTTTGCAGATAATACTGCTTTAGCCCAGACTTTTGCTGATTGTGAAAGACTAATTTTTTGGATTAAAGGTTTGATTTTTAAAAGTTCGTCTGTAATCACATCTGACAAAATCAAAGGTAGTCCCGCGCTTTGAGCTTCAATACCAACCATTGGTAAACCTTCACTCAGAGATGGTAAAAGAAACACATCCATAGCACCAAGCATTAATTGAGGAATATCTGAACGACTACCAGCAAAAATAATTCGCTCACTAAGACCCATTTTTAATGCTTGTTCTTCTATAGTCGGTCGTAGAGAACCTTCACCTATAAGTAAGAGATATGCTAATGGTTCTCTTTGAGCAATTTCTGCAAAAATTTCTAACAGAAAGCGGTGATTTTTTTGTTCTTCAAAGCGACCGATATGACCAATTACAAATGCCTCCCCAGGAATGTTGAATTGTTGACGAATTTCTCCAGCATTAACAGATTCTTGAAATCGAGTCATATCAATGCCGTAATATAAAAGTTGCCAGCGAGAATCTTGTTTCCAAGAATTACCGAACAAATCCACTGTAGCAACTTCACTACATCCCAGACCAACGGTTGCATGATGGGCAATTAAACCTTTGGTAATATTTAGATAAAGTCGGCGAAATATTCCGGAATTTGCTTCTAAAGGTGAAGCATCTATATGACTGTGAGCAATACGGATGGGTATACCAGCTTGTTGTGCTAAACGCAGAACATAGCCACTAAATTGATGCACATGGCTATGAACAACATCATAGGGACCATACTTTTTTAAAATGCTCTTAAAATTGTGAGCGTATAACCACGGTTGTGAGGGATTAAGACATGGGATAATCCGACTACCAAGACTGCGAACTTCTGCGTCGTAAGCACAAGGTTCAGTAGTATGAACTAAAAAGTCCATGTGAAAATAATCGCGGTCAATATTTCGCAGTATATGCATTAACCATGTTTCCAATCCACCCCGATTCATACCACCAACTACATGGAGTATACGTACAGGAGATTCCTTAGTTAATTTGCTTAATTGTTGGGGAATTTCTATTGATTTTGTATAGCGCATGAAAAACAACTCCTAAACTGAAAATACCTTGTAAAATTGCTGCAATTATTAATGCTATGGCTGCCCCTAATAATCCGAATTTGGGCAATAACCAAAAACAAGCCACACCTGAGATACTTGTGACTATGGTAAATAAAGGAATTTGCACTCGAAAATACCTAGCTGCGGTGATGCCATATCCTAGAAATGAGGATACATAACCAATACCAGCAGCAACCATCAACCAAACGAACAAATTCTGATATTCTCCATATTCTGGTCGATATAAAAGGGTCAAAATTTCTCTACCAGTAACTAAGGCAACTACAACAATGGCACTCCCTAATAGCACAGCCATTCCTACTAGTTTTAAAAGTAGTTTACGGAAGCCTATACTATTACCTTCTGAGTAATATTTAGCTAACCTAGGACTGGCTGATTCTCCTAATGCGAGAACTACCATATTACCTGCCACCATTAAATAGGCTATGGCTGCAAATATACCTAGTTCTCGTTCACCTAAATATTGTTCAATAAAGTAGCGGGGAATGTTGGTATTTAGGGAAATTAGCATCATCACAAATCCCAGAGGTAAGGCAAGTAAAACCAACTTTTTTAGGGTTGGAAAATGCCATCTAGGTTTGGGAATCTGATTAAAAATTAGAGCGCTGTTACGGATGTCATAGCTGATAAAAACACCAATCCAAGCTAGCAGCAAGCCTAATGTTCCCCAGATAATGCTACCGGAAATATATACTCCGGTTCCCAACATTAGCAGCGATAAAGGACCCTTAATCATCAGAGAAATGGCAATCCGATCCATGCGTTCATGTTGTTGGAGTAACCCATGAAACACATCACTCATAGACTCAAATACTTTTGCCATTCCCAATAGTAAGATTACTAGGGATGTTTCCCTACCATATCCAGATGTGAGAGTAATTACCGCAACGATTGACAACGCTAATCCTACACCAATTAATCTCAGACCTAAGTAATCATTAAAAAGATACTCTTTTTTAGCATCTGTTGCTTGAACAACACGTAATTCCAAATCAGTAAACATGATTATCGGTGCAGTAATTGCCAAACCTAAGGTAAATTGTCCTAGCATTTCGGGAGTACCAAGTTTAGCTAACACCATCAACATTCCCCATTGACAAGCAGCATATACACCATTACCAAGGAAAGTCCAAGAAAAATTGTGACGTAGCGTTAGTGGTTTAATAGATGCCATTGTTCACTGATTGATAATTGGGTTACTTGTAGCGATTTTCAAATCAATAGAATACACCTCACCTCCTTCCCCTCTCCTTACTTAGACACGGAGTGGCTTCCCGCAGGGTAGGAGAGGGGTGGCTTTAGCCAGGGTGAGGTTTGTATTCCACCCGGTTGCAATCCGCTATAGTTGTAATACACTGTTCTTGTTATGCAGTTTTTGCTTTTAATTTTCCTAGAGAAGAAACACTCGATTTGGGAATAATAATACTGGTGTTTTTAGCCATAGTTGATGGGACTTGCTGATTAAGATGTGCTGGTTTGTAACCAGGAACAATCTGCATCAATAAATCTACGATAGATTCAGTATCATTACTAGTAGCAGCAATTAATAATGCTTGTACCGATGCATTAAGATTTGGCAGGAGAATACGACTTGCATTTTTGACTACAAAGAGTTTGTCATGTTCTGTCGGTTCATATTCTTCACCCTTAATAAACAGTTCTTCAAATAGCTTTTCCCCTGGTCTTAAACCGCTAAATTTAATAGCAATATCCTTATCAAGTTCATATCCAGAAAGGCGAATTAGTTCTTTAGCCAAGTCTACAATTTTCACAGGTTTACCCATATTCATCATTAAAACTTCACCACTACGACCAAGTACAGCAGCTTGTAAAACTAGTTGTACTGCTTCCGGAATGGTCATAAAATAACGGGTAATTTCTGGATGAGTAACTGTAATTGGACCACCTGCAGCAATTTGTTTTTGGAAAGTGGGAACTACACTACCACGACTACCTAAAACATTACCAAAACGAACAACAACATAAGACTTACCGCTTTCTTTCGCTGCTTGCAGGACTACCATTTCCGCTGTTCTTTTACTTGCCCCCATGATGTTTGTGGGATTCACAGCTTTATCAGTAGATATCATTACAAAATGGTTAACATTATATTTCAATGCTAAATCCACCAAATTTTTTGTCCCAATCACATTATTAGTAATTGCCTCTGGAGAATTTAACTCCATCAACGGTACATGTTTATGTGCAGCAGCATGAAAAATCACATCTGGTTGATATTCAGCAAAAGCATATTCTAAACGGTTTCTATGACGAATATCAGCAATAAAACCGGAAATTTTGGGAGTGTAATCGTATTTTTGAGTCTCATTTTTGAGTGCGATGACAATTTGGTTAAGTTCATTCTGAATATTAAAAACAGAATTTTCTCCATGTCCCACCAAGATAATTTCTGTTGGTCTACATTTGCAAATTTGACGGCAAAGTTCACTACCAATAGAACCACCTGCACCAGTAATTAAGACTTTTTTCCCTTGAATAAATTGGGAAACCCGTTCAATATCTGTCTGTATAGGTTCCCGTCTGAGTAAATCTTCAATACGTATATCCCGAATGCTATTTAACTTAACCCGACCATTGAGAATTTCATGAATTCCTGGTAGAGTACTTGTTTGTGCCCCCGTGCTTTGACAAATGTCTACTATTTCCCGAATCACTGTTCCCCCAACCGTAGGCATAGCAATAATAACTTTATGGATATTCAGGCATTTAACAATCTCAGGAATTTGGTAACGATTACCTACTACAAAAATGCCCCGAATACGTAGATTTAATTTGTCAGGATTATCATCCACAAAAGCAACTGCTTGCATCCCAAGTTGGGTATTTCTTTGCATTTCTTGTACTAGGGCAACTCCCGCACTTCCAGCACCAACTATTAATACCCTATCTGCCGATTTGCCTACATTTTTTTGAATAGCGACTTTGTCCCCAACTCTAACACTAAATCGAAGACCTCCGATGATAAAACAACATAGCAAACCATCAATAAATGGTAATGAAATTGGTATATTTTCAATGTTTAAAACTGGCAATTTATTAATCAAAATTAAAGCCAAAAATTGGGTAACTACAGCACTCCCTACTAGTGTGGTTATATGGGTCATATCCTCAACACTTGCATAACGCCAACAGCGCTGATACAATCCAAAACTCGAAAATATGGTTAATTTAATCACTAAAAAAGCAATTGTGACAATCCCTAACTCAGAAAGATAAAAATTTAAATTTAAATTACCATCTAAACGCAGAAATAAAGCCAGTAGAGGTAGGCTAGAGAAAATAACCAGATCCAAAATCAGTAAATGATAATTTCTCACTTTGATGAATTTTGTGAGTACCGGATTCAAAAACTGATGACTAAACCAGCGATAGATAAATAATAAAGCCTTCATATTTTATATTATGTGTCTGCAAAGCAATATGTATGGATATCTAAAAAGAGACAGCAATATCCATGCAGCTGATACAAGGCAAAACTTAGAAATCTTCAGCATGTAATTCAACTGTCAGCAAAGACAACTAGCTACATATTTTTTGATATTCCCAGCTTCATTTACTTTTAAATTTTTCCCTGGAATTATGAAGATTTAATTTGTTTTGTTTATTCAACAATGTACAGCCCCATATTGTATTCAAATTTGGTTTTATTTTTGTTTATTTAAGTGGTATTACTATCTCACTTACCTAGATTACGATATCCATTTAATTTGTCTAGAGAAAATCAGTAAAATTGGTATTTTTTTTATCAAAAAAAGTTATTTATGTAATTTTTTATAAGCTTTAATCAAGTAAATATAAAGTTATTGATTATAAATATGTAGCAGGTAAAGGAATCTGTGAAACTAGGGAACAGGGAATGGGGAACAGGGAACAGGGAACAGGGAATGGGGAACATCAAGTGTAGTGAGTATGAATTCGGGTGTTCCAGACGTTGCACTGCAACCTCTCTACAAGGCTTTTACTACGATGCAATATCATTTTCATGCCATGGATTCAGCAACGGGACACTTTTTTAGGACTAAAATCCTTACTACAAACTAGGCTTTCCTTGCCTTGGTAGACTACTAGACCAGTTTTCGGTTGAGTGACCGAAAATAATGGGATACAAGCCTCGTCCTTCAAGGACGACTTTTCTAAAGATTCTGGTAAAATAGAAGGAAGTCGCCATAGGGCATTGGGAGACTCTAAACGGACATGGAGGGAAGGTAAGACTGCTTTGGTAGCACATCCCAACGAAGTGTCAAGGAATCCTCGCTCCTTTAGGACGGGGAGGTATGTCAAGTACACAATTAAACCTCACGTCATATCTTGCACCACCGTGAGAAACCGGGTTTATTGATAACCACTGAAACTAAAAACCTTAATTTTTGCTTTATAAAGTCATATCTTGCACCATTTTCAACAAGCACGGAGAAAGCGAGGCAGCGCGTTGGTCGGGTTCCCCGACTTAAAGCGACTGCCGGGGTTTATCAACGAAAAATTAGGGTTTTGGCAACTCAATATTTGCAATAAACCCGGTTTCTGACCCTGATGCAAGATGTGTGTAAACCCGGTTTCTTTGCTTTTGTTGAAAATGGTGCAAGATGTAAGTCACCCCGTCCGACCGACTCCCCTCTCCTTACTAAGGAGAGGGGAAAGGGGTGAGGTAAGCGTCTGTATTGCACAAAGCATAAAAATCCTTCTTCCCAGTCCCTAGTCCCTATTCCCCGTTCCCTATTCCCTATTCCCTATTCCCTATTCCCTATTCCCTATTCCCCATTCCCTATTCCCTTTTCAAATTTCTTGCATAAAGTTAGTCAATTCCGGCGATAAATATATAAAAGCATTGTTCGCTGGGGATTGAACCATGTCACTCAGAACCTATGAGTTAGAAAATTTCGCTTTAACATTACCTATTACCCAGGCAGGTCGCACAACTGCCGAACAGTTTGCCAATCAACAGCCAACTCCAAGAAAAGCAGAACAAGTGCGACTGAATACTCTAGCTGTATGGGTGGTGAATGACTACTTACAGATGATGGGTATGGAAACTGACACTAGTACCAGTGATTGCTGGAACCCGGTTGTGCGTTTGTGTGCGGATGTTGCAGACTTGGTAATACCAGGAGTCGGTAAGTTGGAATGTCGTCCTTTAAAGCCATCCGAGCAAATGTGCTACATTCCTCCAGAAACTTGGGAAGAACGTGTGGGATACATATTTGTACAAGTGGATGAATCTTTACAAGAAGCAACATTATTAGGATTTGTCCCTAGTACCACCACCGAAGAACTACCTTTAACTGAACTGCAATCCTTAGAGGATTTAATCGAACACCTAGCACAACCACAGCAGTCCATAGAGTCCCCAATTAGCAATGCCTTAGTAAATTTAAGTGAGTGGGTAGCTGGTGTTTTCGATGCTGGCTGGCAAACGTTAGAATTTTACTGGAACCAACCAGAACTTAAACCTGTTTACGCATTTCGGAATGCTGCAACTGTTGCTAATCAACAAAATGCACCCATCAGAGGAGCAAAACTGATTGATTTGGGAATCCAAATTGCCCAGCAACCTGTCATCTTAATTATGGAAATTACTCCCCAAGAGGATCGACAAATCAGTATTCGTTTGCAATTGCAACCAACGGGTAATCAAATTTACCTACCACCCAGAATTAAACTTGCAGTTTTAGATGAGTCGGGAGCAGTATTTCTACAAGCTGAAGCCAGAAGCGCGGATAATTACATCCAATTGCAGTTTCGGGGGGAACCCGATGAAAGATTTGGGGTTAGGGTAGCACTTGATGATGCCATTATGACCCAAGAATTCGTTATTTAGTAACTCATAACTCATAACTAATCACTCATAACTCATAACTCATAACTTCATCATGGGCAAGTTAGTGGTTCTAAAAATCGGAGAGGGGAACTTTGATGTGGGATTCCCCGTCACACTTCAGATAGGGGAAGATACTCATCGTGCTTCTACTGAAACTACAGGTTGGTTACCACCGATTCCGGAAATGCCACTACAATATAACCACTGGCAGTCTAGCTATCGTCAGTTAGGTAACGGTTATCGTCTATCTGCGGATAAAGCACAAGTGACAAATGTGTCAGTAACCCAAGAGTGTGAAAATACTGCCCGGATTTTGCGAACAACTTTTAATACTTGGTTACAAGCAGAAAAGTTTCGTCCCATCCGCGAAACATGGCTAGAGAAATTATCACCAACTGATGAAATACGGGTAATTCTGCAAACAGAAAACAGCCAGTTGCAACGACTTCCCTGGAATCAATGGGACTTGATGTCACGCTATCCCAACGCAGAAATTGCCTTAGCATCTCCAAGTTACGATCGCATTGATAAACCTAGAAATCCCAATCCCAAAGTTAACATTTTAGCAATTGTAGGCAACAGTGAGGGAATTGATACCCAGGCTGACCGAAATTTATTGGAAAATTTACCTAGCGCGTCAGTTAAATTCTTGGTAGAACCCCAGCGTCAAGAATTAACAGATCAGCTATGGGCACAAAACTGGGATATTCTCTTCTTTGCCGGACATACTTCTAGCCACGGAAATGACGATACTGGGCGAATTTACTTAAATAAAACTGATAGTCTAAGTATCAGCGAGTTAAAATTTGCCCTCCGTAAAGCCGTAGAAAGTGGTTTGCATCTGGCGATTTTCAACTCTTGCGATGGTTTAGGACTAGCACGAGAACTGGCAGATTTGTATATTCCCCAGACTATTTTTATGCGGGAACCAGTCCCCGATCACGTAGCGCAAGAATTCTTAAAATATTTTCTCCAACATTATGCTGGAGGGGATTCCCTTTATTTAGCCCTCAGACACACCAGGGAACGCTTACAAGGACTAGAGAATATCTTTCCCTGTGCTACTTGGCTACCCGTTATTTTCCAGAATTTAGCACAAATACCACCCTCTTGGGCAGATTTGCTCCCAGCAAAAGTCCCACAGACAAAAATTTCCTCCACAACCCAAAAACCCAGATTAGCCACAACTATATTTTCCAGCCTGGCGATCGCTTTGGCAATTGCTGGCTGTAGATGGCTGGGAATGTTACAGGGTGGGGAATTACAGGTATTTGACCAAATGATGCGATTGCGTCCCCGTGAAGGTGCAGATCCTCGCCTATTAGTAGTAAGTATAGACGATCAGGACTTGCTAGAACAACGACGCCAAGGAGAATCATTAAAAGGAACTTCCCTTTCTGATAAATCCCTCAATCTGCTTCTAGAAAAATTACAACAGTATCAACCCCTCGTCATTGGCTTGGATGTCTACCGTGATTTTCCCGCAGAACCGCAAAACTTAATTACTCGTCTCCAACAAACCGAAAACTTAATTGCTGTCTGCAAAGGTAGCGATTCCACCTCCAATACCTACGGTATCAAGCCACCACCAGAAATTCCCCAACGAAGGTTGGGATTTAGCGACTTTATTCACGACTCCCACGGGGTGGTGCGACGTCATCTCCTGTTTATGAGACAGGAAGCCGCATCTTTGTGTTCCGCTGACTATTCCCTCAGTGTGCAACTAGCATTTCGCTACCTAGGCACTCAGGGAATTCAACCACAATTTACCCCCCAAGGAGACTTGCAACTAGGTAAAACAGTCTTTCATAAATTAGCATCCCATGCCAGTGGCTATCAAGGTATAGATGCCAATGGCGCTCAAATTTTACTCAACTGGCGTTCCTCTAACAAGATTGCCGAACAAGTAACCCTCAGACAAATTTTATCAGGTTCAGTCAACCCCAGCGCCTTCAAAGACCGGATTGTATTAATTGGTGTGACTGCAAAAGGAGATTTGCCCGACTACTGGGGGACTCCCTACGGTACTCGCATAGAGGAGCAAATGCCTGGTGTAATTGTACACGCACATATGGTCAGCCAAATCCTCAGCGCAGTTTTGAATGGGCGTCCCCTATTAAAGACATGGCACCCATTACTAGAACTGATGTGGATTTGTGGTTGGTCAGTTTCTGGAGGATTAATAGCTTGGTTCGTGCAAAAACCGTTACTCAAATTTGTGATAGCCATCAGTATTAGTACGGTTGCCCTTTATGTATTTTGTTTTGGACTATTAATCCAGGGATATTGGGTGCCATTTTTGCCCTCAGCCTTAGGATTTATAGGAGGTGGTAGTAGTGTAATAGTTTACTCTAAAATTCGACTTAGCACAGACTCTCAATTAAAACTTTCAATTTTTTAATATATATAATATAGGATTACTATTTGATTTTTGAACAACACCTAGGGTGTGTTATCGCCTTTGCTTTTAGCATTCCCGCAGGGTAGCGTAACCCAATATCCTATACTAATTTTATTCATAAATCAAACCGGATTCCTATAGCAATCCCAAATTATTTCTAAGAAATAAGTGAAAAATAAGTGAGAAATAAGATCCCCGACTTCTCCAAGGATGCTGCTGGCGAATTCGGTGCCAGACCCCACTCTACCAGAAGCCGCGCATAGCGCGTCTACATTTACCCACAAATTGGTTGGTAGAGACCTAAAATTTTACGTCTCTACATCTGGTGGGATGGCAAAAAATCATTATGTGAGGAGCGATACCCCTTATTCGCCATTGGTATCCTCCAAGAAGTCGGGGATCTGAGGGGAGCAATTCTCACAATTCAAATAGGATTGCTATACTCACATCTTGCACTTTCTCAATAAGGGTAAGGTGGGCAATCCCCACCCTATTCCCTATTCCCTATTCCCTATTCCCTATTCCCTATTCCCTAATTATGAAACCTATTTCGGCATTACTACAACTGATTTTATTACTCATGTTCAGCAGCATCGGTTGGTTGAGTACAATTTCATCGGCAATCCCTCAGTCCTCTGGTTCAACTCCCAAACCCAATCCATCCCCATCCAAACCAAAACCACGCCAAAATTCCCGTTCTCAAGTCGTGCGTTACAATCCACCCCCAATTCCCCAAACAGTTACCGGAACCCCTGGTGGTCGCGTTCGTGGTGGTGCTAAACGCAGTATGTGTCCACAAGTAGCAATACCCCTGACAGCCTTAGTACCCTTTACCCAAGAAGAGAATTCAGTAACCAATGTCTGGGGATTGACTACAGAGCAATTCCCTACTCTGTGGTTTTATATACCTTACAGTAGAGATGCCAACTATCCCACAGAATTTGTGCTGCTGGACGATAAAACAAAAAATCCGGTATATCAAGCAGAGATTTCCTTACCAAAACAGCCAGGAATTATCAGCCTTAGTCTTCCTAAAACTATTGCCCCATTGCAACTAGATGGACAATACCGCTGGTTCTTTAATGTTTACTGCGATGGTCAACAGCAATCCCCCCCTATTTACGTAGAAGGCTTGATAGTACGCAAAGCAATCAGTCACACCGCAATCAAGCAATTAGAATCAGCCTCACCTTTACAGCAAGTCGCTATTTATGCCCAAAATGGCTTTTGGTACAATGCGCTGACAAAATTAACACAACTGTATCAGCAAAATCCCCAAGATACTCAACTACAACAAGAATGGGAGAATTTACTCAACAGCGTTGGCTTGGGTAACCTAGCAACTCAACTAATTGTCAAAAACCATGGTAAATAGTAAAGGTTTATCGGACATTAATAAAACCAAGCTCAAACCTCCGAAAAACCACATACATATTTAATGCCTTATATGAACTACCAGCCCTTACTTCGTTGAAGGACTGGTTTCTGCATCCAGCCCAGCAAGGAGTGATTTTTGACGCTTCTTTTGACCCAGTTGCTGCATGTTTCCCGTATTTTTACGGGTACATGAAGTAGAGCTAGAATCA
>JASJCY010000201.1 GCA_030065825.1 Nostocaceae cyanobacterium
GGTGCTTTAGATATGTCATTACGTCCTAAGGATATTCAACAAATAATGAATCAATTGGGATGGAAGTTAACTACTAGAGGATGGACTGAAAAATGATTAATGAACAATACATCGTATTGCTTGGTGAACAAAATCAAATAGTTCCTGTACCTAGATACAGTGAGATTGAATATATTAGGAATTACATCAAATCTGGTATATTCTCTTATCATTTCAGAGAATTATCACACCTTCAAAAAGTAATCATTTACAATCCAACAGCAACTAATCTTACTGCTGTTGTCAAAAGAAGAGGAACACCTGTTTATGGTAATACTGTAATAGCTGTGGCTGGTGAAGCAGTTTATGACCAAATATCAGGAATGAGTAAGGTTATGGCTCAAATAGCTATGGATGAAATTTTGGTAGTTAAAAAGAAAGTTGACAACGAACATGGTTACTTAGAACTAGGGGAATAATATATGTCATTAACTACAAGTGATTTAAAGGAGTCGTTAATTGCTGCTAAGGATTTAGAGTTAATCTATCCTACTCATGATGACAATTTAGCAGTCAAAAAGTCTGTAAATACAGCTAATCAAATCTTAAGTGTGATTAGAAAGTATGAGGAAGTAGGAATTCGTGATTTGATGTATTATCTCGACTTATGCGAACACACGAGTAGAAAGTATTTAAATGTTTTGTTTGAGTTGGGATATTTGAAAAGAAGCAGGAGAGGTAAGGAATTCTACTACTCGTATTCTGGTGATTCAAGCGATGAATAAAACAGGCTTTGTTGCGTTTACACAAATAGGTGGTGAAGTCTGGCATTTAAATCTTGTTCATATTGAAAGTTTTGTCCTTTTTGAATCAGACAACATCCCTTACTTGACTATCTACTTTGCCTCTGGTAGACCACCTCTTATTTTTACAGGTAAATTGGCTATAACGAGATACCAAAATTTGGTGACTGCCACTCTATAAGCTTGAAAAAATTACTGTCAGTAATAATAACAGACAAAGGAATAGGATGAGAAGTACTAAGTTGCCAGTAGTGGATACATGCATTACTGAGGATTGTGTTCGTGTTGGTTCCAATGAATGGTACAAGTGGCTGAGGAAGGTGAAGAGTTTCAGGTATGTATCTCAGTTTCACCCTATCACTGTGAAGGGTCTTAATGGAAATAACTGGTATGCCTACAGATGCATTGCGGGGAAGTTGCGACGATGTTATTTAGGCAAGAGGCAAGATGTAGACTTTAAACGGTTACAACTGGTGGCTGAGGAGTTATCCAAACCAGATCGAGAATATTGGAGGAAGGTATCAGGTGTTGGGAGCTAGTGCTAACAGATCGTTGTACGAGTTCCCTCTCTGGGAATGCGACCGCTTAGTAGTTGTACAAAGTTTTGTAACCTAGGTTGTTCACTCACTTAACTGGTGCTAGGTTTAAAAAATGAGTGAAATTTGAGTGAAAGTTATCGAGAGAAGGTAGAGCACTCGACTTGTAATCGAGCGGTCGCGGTCTCAAATCCCCATATCGGCTGCCTCAACTAAATTATGATCCTCAAAGCCGATGGCGGGATTTGAACCCGCGACCGCTCGATTACGAATCGAGTGCTCTACCACTGAGCCACATCGGCAGCAATAATATAAACAGTCAATAATTATAGCACCATTTAAATCATGGTACAGCCCAATTCCCAAAATTCCCCTTCCAAGCAGTTCACTCCAGAACAATATGCTCGTTTGAAAGCAGAAATTTCATCTCCATATCGCAGTTTACGAAAATTTATTTATCTTGGTTTTGGTGCTTCTGGCTTCATTGGGGCATTTATTTTTCTCCTGCAACTACTAGCAGGACGCAATCCTGCCAACGTTTTACCTAACTTAGCATTGCAGTTAGGAGCGATCGCTCTCATGATCTTTTTATGGCGATGGGAACAGCAACGGGAAGGATAATGTTAGGAGAGGAGGGAGAGGGGGGAGATGGGGGAGATGGGGAGACAAAGCAGAAAATAGACTCCTAACAACTGTCAACTGTCAACTGTCAATTCTTAACTCCTACTCCCTTCCCGGTCTAAGATTACCTATATTCTTTTTCTTCTTCCTACCCTACCTTCGGAACGTCTTCGACGAACGGGAACGACTGAGTCCCTTCGGGACACGCTACGCGAACGTCGAACGTGTTCTTCGCGTCTAAGCGCAGAGCGCACGCTACGCGAACGCGGTTAATTAAATCGGTATTCGTAAGAGCGGGAAGGGAGTAACTCTTAACTCTTAACTCTTAACTCCTAACTCTTAACTCCTAATTCTTAACTCCTAACTCCTAACTCCTAACTCCTAACTCCTAACTCCTAACTCCTAATTCTTAACTCCTATCTTCATGAGTAGTGATTTTGTCAATAAAAAAAAGAACCTTTTCGACCGCTGGGCACCAACTTACGACTGGCTTTTTCCTTCAGTGGTTTACCAAGCCATCCACAAACGCTTGCTGGAATTTGTAGATTTACCAGATAATGCTAATGTGCTGGATATGGGATGCGGTACTGGACGTTTACTTGACCGTTTAGGGTCTCATTTCCCCGATTTACGCGGTACCGGATTGGATTTGTCCCCGCAAATGCTAGGGATAGCACGACAGAAAAACCGCCACCATCCACGTATGATTTTTATTGAAGGTAAAGCTGATGCTTTGCCCTTTGCTGAAGGTCAATTTGATGCTGTTTTCAGTACCATTAGTTTCTTGCATTACCCAGAACCTCAACAGGTAATGGCTGAGGTAGCAAGGGTACTCAAAGTTGGTGGATGCTTTTACCTAGTTGATATCTCTTGGAAAACCGATATACAACCCCCACTCATGTCTGGTTCTGGTGGTATCAAACTCTACAGCAAACAAACCCGCGAATTTCTCGGTTCTAGTGGGGGATTGCAGTGTCATGGTCACCACTATTTACTTGGTCCGGTGTTGTTAACGATTTTTGCGAAACCAGGAAAATTGCCACTAACTGCATAAGTTGATTTGACTTAGACCTATAAATAAATAACAGAACAAAGATTAGACCTCAAAAGTGTTGTGTAATATGGGGGGAGAAAGGATATTTCCTTACTCCCTAACTTTTTTTTTGTACCTTGACAGTCAGCGCTTGCGCTATCGCTTCCTTATTCCACCACCCAATCTACTTGGTGTGCTTCAGTAAGATTTGGTACTTGTAAACGATTTCTCATCTTATAAAGTACCTTTTCCGGCACCCCATGAGTGCGGTTCTGATTGCGTCGTAGTAACTCCTCCCAAGGTGCTTCCAAGTAAACAATGCGAATCTTCCCTTGATAACTCGCAAATAGACGAATCAGTGTACTCCGCAACTGACGACTAAGGTTAGTAGCATTCCAGACAAAAGATTGCCCATTGCGCATATATTCTTTGGCGATCGCTTTTGCTGCATTCACCACCACACCCTGGTCGTCTGAAGGGTCAACACCCATTTGCTGTCGCAGTCGATCCAAGGAAATTACCTGCCAGTCGGGAAGATTCTTTTGAATCCAGGTATCTTTTCCTGCACCTGGTAATCCTGACATCATCACCACTTGCAAGCGCGTATCGTCATAAGCCTGGTAATCTGGGTTACCATCTTCTTTGTGAAAATATACAAACCGACTGTGAGGAGATAAAAATGAGCGTGGTCGGTCAAAACAGTGGTTTTCTAGGGTAAATTCCCGAAAAAATTCGATACGTTCCAATAATTGAACCTGGTCATCACAATACCGTCCCCGCACGTCTGCTTCGGCTAGCATGGATAGCATATCACAACGGATAATTTGACTGGCTTTAATTACAGCTTTTTCCGGGTTGGGCTTATCCCAAAACCACAGGGGTAAACTACCGTATTTTACCAAAGCTACAATCGCTTCTCTTTCTGGGAACGGTACGCGTAAATCCCAGAGTATTTCCTGTGCCATTTTTGCCCCTTGGAGTACATGACCTTTGGAGGTAATGGCACCATCTGCTTCTATTTGGGTAGAACTAGGTTTGGCGACATCATGGAGTAAAGCAGCAGCAAATAATACCGAACGCTGTGTGGGTGGTAATGCTCGCCATGCAGGTAATGCTACTAATGCCTCACATACCAATTTAGTATGAGTCAGAACATTACCTTCTCCATGGTAACGCGGGTCTTGGGGACAATCAGCGAGCGATCGCAACCAATCAAATTCTGTTTCCAATGCTGACCAATTTATCGACCAGTCTCCTCCCCCAGGACAATGAGGAAAAGTCCAGAATTTTACTGAGATATTCATGTTGCTATCCTTACTTAAAAATTACTCTTTCTCCTCTCCCTCTCGTTCCCTCTCGTTACAAAGTTTTACCTTCTCTCTCGTTACAAGGTTTTACCTTGTAATGAATTTTCGGTGGGCTGCTGCCTCTGGTCAAGTCTGGAGGCAACAGCCCATCCTGTATTCGTTTCCAGGCTTAGCCTAGAAACGAGTTATTCAATCCAAAATCTAAAATTCGGTCGCCTTAATACTCAAATGCAACCAAACAAATCAACATCGGGACGCAGAAGATTCGGTATAATTGGGCGATTGAGCCAATGTCCATCAGATTGGAGGATGGTTGTTAAGAAGTCAGAACGCACGTATTTATACCGGGCTGTAACGATATCATCTGGTTCGACTTTGATGTATAAACCTTCCATCAAGAGACTTTGGTCGGTTTGTTTCAGGGAGCGCTCTACATCAAGTCCTTTTTCTTGACAAATTTGCCGAAAACGTTCCAGATGTAGAGGGGTTTGGTAGTGGGATTTACTTATGAATCCGATTAATTGCTGGTAAGATTGGATATTTCCAGAAAACAAGACTGGTACCGAAACCAGGGGTAATCCAGCTAGTAATTGCTGACGACTGGTGGTGCTAAGAAATACTTGCTTTTTTAAGTCCAGCACATCGTATTCGAGAAAGTAGTGGGGCAAGGCATCGTAAAATACTGTATGTTTGGCATAAAGCCACTCTCCAAACAGAATAAAGCGACTCCCCAACACTTCCCAAAAGCCTGCTGCATAGGTATTAGCCCATTGTTTAAACAGGTTAAAGTGCTTTTCTCTAGTTCCACCTGTTAAATAGTGTCCCCGGCTTTGCAATCGTATTTCACCATTAGGGGTAAAACTAATGGCTGCATTGGCTCCATCAACTTTTTCTTCAACCACTACATACTGGTTTTGAATAGCGCTAAAGGGAATGCTGTGTAAATCTTCATCCCCAGGCTGTAACCGCGAACCCTGGATGTGATGGGTACGGGGATATTTATAGATTTGTTCCATTTCTACCTCGATAACCTGCAATCAAATAATTACGCGACGAATTGAAACGAATAAGCTGGCGAGGGTTGCTTACATTCGTCATTGAAGTGCATTTGATTGAGACGAGGGACTACATTTGTCTTTACCTTTGGTTTATAAGGGGACTGCTCTCATATACATATACTTCACCAGCAGGAATACTGATTCCGGAATTTATCAACCACTGAAATAATACCAATTTGAAAAAAGAATGCGACACATGATTGGTTGGTAGGGGCGCTGTTTCCGTGCCCCTACAATTGAGTCTGTTGCAAACATTTTTTGATTTGGTATAACCTACCTTTGAACTCCCTCTCTTATACAGGCAAGGATGCCTGTACCACTCTGTGTTAAAAGTTTTTCATTCCATATTCCCTATTTTATCCCCCCAGCAAAATCTAAATCTTTGTCAAACTCTCCAAAAAAGGGCGTTCTCTACAAAACTGTATCCTGTGCTACTGAATTATTGAGAATCTATATCAAATACTCACGAATTTTGGTCATTTCAGGCTTGACAAATCCCACTTTTTTAATACAATAATTTTACATGGTAAATTCGTCCTGCTAAAACAAAAATGTCATGACAAAATGACGCAGATAGATTTTTTGTTTTGGGTAGTTTAGGACTTACATCTAGATTAATAAGCCAAATTAATAAGCTGAACCACATTTAATCTGCATAATTGCTCATTGTTGTATTTCTTGTGGGGTGCGCATCCCTGCCCGCACAAAGTCAGGAAGTTAAATGTGCAACAGCTTATTAAAGTTATCCATGAGGGTGCAATCCTTCCCACAGGGTAGAAGTAAAGATACAAAGGCTGTTTTTGAATTTATGCATTATGGTTCTGAATGTTTCTGATTCAGTTTCAGTAGCACTTTTCCCATCATCCGTGGAATTCACAGGAGAATTTGATCTGTCACATGAACAACTTTTACACTTTTTACGCTTATGCAATCTATAGTATTCCTGCTCAAGACTTGCCAATCCTGCTGCCTTAAAATCAGACCTTTTTAAACGAATTTTATACTGCTTATAAAAGTGTTTGCTAATTTCACTACGAATCCATTTGTCTAACTGACGTAGTTGTTGGACATCTGTAATTGCCATAAAAAAGCCCATCCAACTTCTCACTTGCTCTCCAATAACACCTCCGCATTCTTGACATATTTCCTTTTCTTCTATTTTCTCACTACAACCAAGCACTTTCCGAATAATAACTTTATCAATAAACGATTTAAATCTTTCCTTTGGATTGCCTTTCCATTTATAAGTTGGTTCTTTTTCAATTTTTTCTAAAATTCTCTCCTGAAATTTTCTAATATTGTCTGCTTTAACCCTTATATGTTCAGTTGTAAATTCAAAACCTACAAACTCCAGAGATTGTTTTTCAATATCTACATGCTTAGTTTTCGGTTCACCATGTAATTCTAATCCTATATGTTGTAGCTTTTGTTCAACTTCATCGTGTATTGAGGGAAGAAGTTCTATGTTTTTGACAAGAATGACGAAATCATCAGCATAACGAACATATCTCAAGACATATTTCTGAGATAATTCGTTGACTACCCAACAGTCAAATTCATGTAAATATAAATTTGCTAACATTCCCGAAAGTACACCACCTTGGGGAATACCTTGCTTGCGAGAAATTATTTGCCTGTTTGGCTTATGATGATGGAAAAAACGTTTACCATATGGATTTCCTTTCGCATCTTTATAGGGTAAACCACCTGTTCTCACGAATCTGATTAATAATTTTGTGGCTAGAGTATCGTGACCAAATTTTTCCTCGATAAGATTAATCAGACGCTGATGTGGTATTTTGTCAAAGAACTTAACTATATCAGCATCAAAGGCAAATACAAAACCCTGCTGAATATAATTATGAATAAGATGTGCTGCATAAGGTGCAGATTTTCGTTTTCTATATGCACATGATACTTTATCTAATTTATCAGTTGATTTAAAATCTTTTTCTACCTCATCGTAGAGAGCTTCATAAGTAGTCGTACAAAATTAATTGTACATTCTGAAAGCTTCAAGTCCTTGTGATTACTGAGTTCGTCGCTTCGGACAATACACAATTAATTTTGTCTAAGTACTTATAATATTTTTTGGACTAAAACATCACGAATTGTTGCAATTGATAATATCCTCTTTCCACCAGAACGAATTGTTACAATTGATGACACCTTCTTTCCACCAGAAGGACTTTTTACAAGTAACATCTTCTTTTTACCATCAGGCTTTTTTATATCAAGTTCACGAAAAGGGTAAAACTGATATGTCCCCTTCTGTATTCTGTTGGAAATAAGTTTACAACGTAAATCTAATTCTCGTTTAAATGTTTCATAAGAAATACCATCGGCTCCCCATGGAAATTTTACTGTCTTTTGGAATAAATCTGATGAGCATCTCAGTTTGGAAGAAATATACCGCATTAAGCTGTATGATCGTGATTTTACTGACCACATAAAAAGATATATTTGCCAAAATGGGATGTTTCCGAAATCTGTTTTTGCTTCCTCATAAGCGTTGAACGCATCTATCAGATTTTCTGGCTGAAAATATGACAATAATTTTTCATCCAGATTATTAGACATATCTATATAAAAGGTATTTTAAATATATGGAAGTATCCTCTTTTAAAGTGTGACAGGGAACACTGGATACCTCCCTCGATTTTCAACCTGTCTCCCTCACCGTTACTTGTTAACAATAACAAGCTTGGAAAACGCAAGCATTACATCTAGCATTCTCCCATCTGAGGTTGTATACTATATAATATGTTGATGTTCCTAAAGAAACAGGTGCCCTCATGGCTGAGATGTTTTTAGACATCTCATGGTAGGTTCAAAGACCTAACACACCCTCCAAAAACAGCATATCATCACTAAATAATTCATGTCATCATTTATAGCGGATTATATACAGTTTCTAGAGAATTTACGTATTTTCAACTACTTGATGAATAGATCATTTATAGAGTAAAAATAAAATTCCTGTAGGGGAGCGAGTACGTTGCTTTAGTTACCAAAGTTGTAGTAACTGGCATTGTGTTAGCCGTTTCCTTTCAAAATAACCCTGTTCTGTCACTCTCCGAAAAGTCTTACAATTTCTAAATTCTGTGACTCTTGTGTGTCAAGGGATCGCTCAATTATTTATGAATAGAATTTCGGGAAGATGGGAAAATGGCAAAATTTTGATTCAAAGCGTCTCAACCCATTAATATCACGTCTGTTTCAAACTTTCTGTTAATAGGAAAAGCCGGAAAGTGACAAAAGAGGGATATATCCCTGTTTTATCACTCTGGGAAAACAATAACGAGAGCCAAATTCTGAGACTTTGATTTAATCCAGGTTTGAGGCTTTTTTTTCTAACAGAAACCCAAATTAGTAGACAAAAAGTGGGAACTAAAGCCCCGTAAGCGTTTGGGCGATTGGATTCTCCCATTCTGACAAAAGCTGTTTACGGACGCGATCGCTTCCGTTATGGATGAAAGAAACAAGCAAAATCCTCTTTCCTTCTGCCTTCTGCCCTCTCCCTCCTGCCTTGTTTCTTAGAAGAGGGATATAGAGGTTTTTGGTTGTAGGGGTCGCCTATTTACTCCAAGCCGCGACCTGTCTACGTTGTAGGATGTAGAATAGCATCCCTTTTCGTCCTCATTCTACAAATTCTCTTTGTATTGCATAAGCGTGAAATTCGCTATAACAAAGGAAGTTAGTCTAAAGACGTAACGCACCCTACTTACTTACTTACTACTTACTTCAACAAGAAATCGATTTCATCTTCATCGTCTGGAAAAAATGTAAATGTTTGTCAAACTCCCCAAAAAAGGGCGTTCTCTACAAAACTGTATCCTGCGCTACTGAATTATTGAGAATTACTATCAAATACTTACGAATTTTGGTCATTTCAGGCTTGACAAATACCACTTTTTTAGTAAAATAATCTTACATGGTAAATTAGCTCTGCCAAAACAAAAATGTCATGACAAAATGACGCAGATAGATTTTTTGTTTCTTCATTCTAAATTCTTCATTCTAAATTCTAAATTCTCCATTCTAAATTCTTCATTCTAAATTCTAAATTCTTCATTCTAAATTCTAAATTCCCATTGACGCAGATACACTTTCTGTTTTGGGTAATCAAAAGACAATTAAGCTAAGAATCATCCTAAATTTCCTCTAAATAGAGTCATCTCCCACAACTTCTCGCAACACATCACCTAGGGGATGCTCCTTATCATCAAAATCCAAAGATACTTCACATCTTGTTAAGGGAAAAGGTTGCAAAAGTTTGCCATCTTCCCAACTTTTTAATCGCCACCATAGGGTTTGCACGGCGATATTTTTACCATTAACTGACTCAAAAGTAATTTCACCAATATTATTAACCCCGACAATCTCTCTGCCATGATTATTCGCAGTATAATCCAGGTGATTTTTAGCCATGGCAATATATTTTTCTAACGGCTGCTTGCGATTTTCTCCTGGTAGGGGAGCAACCACAGAATCCATATTCGTATGTACATTATCTGGCACATAAATATCTTCAGCAGTGGCATCAATAAAATCTATGCGATACCACCAATCGGGTTTTTTAGTTATTTGTATATCTCGAAAAGAACCCCGTTCTTGAACTAAATCTATTTTGGCAGGATTACCTGTTAATCGCCAAGGAATACGTTGCAATGTTTCATTAGCGATAATATCAAAAATGCCCACATTTAATTCTTCACCTGGTGAATTTGTCCAGCCAATCACCTCTGCTGTAGGTCGGTCGGTGATTAATTTCATGGGAACGAAACCTTTGATGTGCAACGAATGACTACCTCCCATTCCCTCAACTTCATTCCTCAGGGAACTACTGGTAAATTGCACAACTATCATGTCTGTATTTACTTTTTGGGGGTGTTCAAAAGGACGAATTGCGGAGTATTGCAAACGTGCTGCAAAACCATAATGAACATCTCCAGATAAAATAATTACACGATTGCGCTGATTTGGTAATGCCCGTAATGCCAATCTCGCAAAGAATCGCTCAAATGTTGTTTCTTCCAAACTCC
Source organism: Nostocaceae cyanobacterium (assembly GCA_030065825.1). Lineage (GTDB taxonomy): Bacteria > Cyanobacteriota > Cyanobacteriia > Cyanobacteriales > Nostocaceae > JASJCY01. Next base: position 10,383 of record JASJCY010000201.1, read on the forward strand.
AAGCTTCGGTATCAAACCCCCAAGCAGCACTTCCAAATTTCTCAGATATTGCTTTAGCATACTTTTGTACAGTTTCCAGAAATGGTATACCAATCACCGGACCAGAAGAAATGACTAAAGTCACTTCTGCATTTTTATTACCCTCAAGATCAGAAATTTGGCTATCAAAAGCTTCAGGGCTTAAAAGTGCGGGAAAATCAAATTTATCACCGGGAAATTCTCTACAGGTACGAGTATCAAGTACTATAACTTCATAACCAGGACCAGTAACAGTATAATGCCATTTTATGGCAAAATCGCTAATAGGTATGCGTTTGGAATGACTGTTGATAATATCTGTATAGGTAGGTAAACCCAAACGTTGATAAATTTCCTCCTCCTGTTGTTTATTTGTACCATGGTTACCTAACCACGCTTGTGTAACTTCCAGCAAAGCTTCTCCCGATGTCCCCTGTGCAAACCTTTCTGGTGTATTTCCCCAACCTTGACACAGAGCATATGCCAGCATACCATTTTGCAGCACTCGTCTCCCCAAGGGTTTATTCAGGACGCGATCGCACCATGCTATGTTCAAATACCAATCATCGGTAATTTCATGGTCATCAAATATCATGTAGGTGGGAATATTAGCTAAGGCACGTCTAACATTTTTAATGGTGGAATAAAATAATTTTAAATGTTCAACTTCTACATTAAACTCACTTTTATTTTTAGCAAATAAACCAGGCTTAAGTTCAAGTTCTGCAAAGGTGGGAAAATCTTCTGGGTCAACCCATAAAACATCACACCAAGTAAATAAATACATTGCCAAAAATTCCCCCAAAGTGAATAAATGACTTTTAGCAATGTTGGCAATATTGCCAATTTTACCAATACTGGCTGTAAACCCTGCGGTATGGGTTGCTAAATTATTTCGTTTTCCTGGTTTTAATTCTTCAATATTTTCTACATCTGGCAATACTTCCGACCATCCTAACAGAGTTTCCCCAGCATCCATCAACATTAAAAGTAAAGCATCTGCCACATCATCGGCATAAATTTGATCCCCTGTGAGAAAGAGTTGATGCGGTCGTTTTTTAGGTTCTGTTTCTAAAGCTTCTTGAATCATTTTATCCACGGCTACTAGCGCATCTAAACTTTCACCATGGGGTTTACGACAGGAACCATGAATTATACGTAAATCTTGAAAATTATTGGGCACCAAGGGGAAACTGGGCAATTCATATTGAGGATATTTAATCTCGTCAATTGAACCTCCCGGAGTTAATATTCCAGGAGAAATTAGGGTTTCTCCCAATCCAAAATATAAATCGTAAAGATAATTTTCACCATATAAAAGTATATTCGTGTTACTCTTAGCAGTTACAGTAGCAATATGTAAATTCACGCCTATTTGTACTGTTTTTTGACTGCCACTAAGTAACTTATGTTTATTAATATCAAATACTTCTAAAGTAACAGTACGACTTTCTTTTAAAGCAACCCAAACAGTGATAGTATTCTTGTCAGTATGTCGCACAACTGGACCCGCAAGAACCAGTGGTAAGTTATGAATACGTTCCCTTAATGGTCTCCATCCCATGGGACTATCGCTCTCATTAATTTTTAAACATTTTTAGCATAGCTATTCTTAATACCTGACGACAACCGAATATTTTAGGTAAATGGTAAATGTTAAATCATAAATGGTGGATTTCTTACCAAGGTTAATAAATATGATATTATATGATAATTTGCTTTTATTTTTGTTGGTGTAACCTGCCCTTGCGCTGATAAAATTAGGTATATGTCGGGTGCGTTATGACTTAAACCTTTAGAGGGTAGTAACCGATAAATAGACCAACAATAGACCAACACTCACCCATTAGGGGAGTGTGGGTAGTTCACCTAATATCCTCCAAGGGGATAAGATGACTGTTGTATTTGATGATTCGGGGTTGTAGAAGGCATCAATTGATTGGAACTAGAAGACATAGTAGGTGGTAAGAAAATAGTTTTTTCTGGAGTTGGTGGTACGAGTCCGGCTGATGGCTTTTCAGCTTCTTGTGCCATTTTGTTCCTTAACACTGAGTTGGTTGTCGTCAACTGTCTTTCTTGACGCTGCAAGTTTTGCATTTTGCGGTAAGCTTGACTCCAAAGTTGTTGGGAATATACCGTCCAACCGTAAACCACAAGCATCGCCACTACCAACAAAAACGTAATTATTGAAGAATTACGATGAAAAGCTTGTAAGCGTAGTAACCATAAAGGAGTTGAGGACGAGGTATACCGGACTGGAGTAGATGATACTTTTTGTTTGCTTAATTCTGGAGTTGTTAGTAAAGTTGTGCTTGATTGCACAGGAATTTTTTGTGTGGTAACTGGCAAATTTCTGGCAGTACGCCTTTGCCTTTTTAATCTTGATGTTGCTGATGTGTCTAAAGTACCTGGTGTGCTGGTTCCTAATGACTCATACCGTCGTCTTCTTTGGGTGTCTCGTCGGAACCAACTGCCCTTTGCAGAAATATCTGGTTTGTGAGGAACAGTCATAATTTTTCTGGTGGAAAATATTGTATGATTACAGACAATTTAGTCCGCGTTCTGCTTAACGTAACACGTTTGCACTACCAACGCTGATAGCATCCTTAACATTTTTAAGGTTTTATGCTAGATATATCGCTGTAGAATCACAAGGTAAGAGGAAGGCAATAGGCAATAGGCAACAGGCAACAGGCAACAGGCAATAGGCAACAGGTAACAGGCAATAGGCAACAGGCAACAGATTATACAAGGTACTGTTCCTTCCCGTTAAGAGTTCCCAACCTCAGGCAAGAAGTCTAATGTATTGCCAAAAAATCTGTATCTTTGGTAAGATGACAAATTTATCCATGCTGAAATATATTATGGTGATATGTTATTTTATTTAAATTCATTGTCAGGTTCTATCGTTGAGTAGCAATCCTAGCTAAAAAAGCACAAAATAGTTTTTTAACTGTGCATCCAAAAATTTCCAAAAAAATCGCAACAAATAGGGTATCTTATTCAACAGGTTAAAAATAGTTCTTACCACAATTGGTGAAAGAGGAGTTATGAAGACAAAAATCCTTGGTTTTGCTTTAATGATTAGTTTAGCTGCTACTTTAGGAGCTTGTGAACAAGGAGCACAGGAAGGCACTACCTCTACTCCTGAAGCTACTACTCCCGCAACTACTGATACTGCCAAACCTGCTCCAGAAAAAGATAAGAAGAATTAATCTCTAGGCTGGACTAAGGGAATTTCGCTAAATCCCATTAGTACAATCGCTCCTCACGCTTTGTGCAATACAGTCGCTTACCTCACCCCTTCCCCTTTGTTGCGACTTCAAAGAGGGGAGTCCGTCGGACGGGGTGAGGTAAAATTTGTATTCTACACCCTACACCACAGACAGGTCGTGGCTTTTTTGTAAGTAGGCGACCCCTACAACCGAAAACCGCTATATACTGTGTAATAAGTGGTGAATTGTCAGAAATTTGCAAAAATCAAAACATTCATCACTTCTGCTGGCAAATAATTCTTCAGCTTCAGGACTTACGCAAGTGTCACAAACAAAGTCTAAATTTAAGTCATAAGTAGGCACTTTAGTGCCAAAAATAAGCGATAAATCCCTTACTAGGAACAGAGAAATATCCCGGTTGCGTAAGTCCTAACCTTTACCGCTTGCGCAATTAAGCAATTAAAAACAAAAAATGAATGAAGCTAACTGGATTTGTGTTGTTAACTATTACTAGTAGCATCCTTGTGGTTTTAAGTAGTCATTCGGTATCATTGGTAATGGCATTAGCACCACCAGAAGATACTCCTGAAGAAGTATTGCGCACTCAGATTATTACCGCAGCGCGATCGCCTATTGATGGTAAACTTCTTACAGCTGCTGAATATGCGAAAATGCAAACAAAACTGCAAACCTCTCCTACACCCAAGTTGAGTCCCCAAGTACGACAAAATGTGTTTTTGATCCGCTTGCGCAAGCTTGTGCTACAACTTTTCCCGTTTTTGGATATTTGAAAGAGAACAGGGAATAGGGAATAGGGAATAGGGAATAGGTCAAAACCGTTCATAAAGCGGTTCTTGCGTACTTAGAGTGCTAAAATATTAAGATATATCTAAAAAATTTTGATAAAAGTTAATTATGAAGAGGATTCTGACTCAACTCTTAAATTTGCCTGAAGTAATAGTAGAATCAAGTCTACAAGAGGGTAAAGAAGTTATTTTAGCATTCTTGGTTCTTCCTTCTTCCTTCTTCCTTCTTCCTTGAAGGTCGAAGACCTTCACTCATTGCTGAATTAGGGGATGAATACTGAGTGGGATGGGAATCTTTGCCCGTCCCAAAATACAATGAACATGCAAGGATTTCCATTTTAGCACAAAACCATCCCGCATTTATGGAACGCTTGATTTTTTAGTTACTTTTAATTTTTTAATTTTTCTAGTATGACTCACTCTAGGTTACTATAACTGTAAGGTCGATACCATGTATAGAGCAATCAAAGTTAGAATTTATCCCACCGATGAACAAGAGTCTTATTTGGCTCAATGTTTTGGTAATA
>JASJCY010000018.1 GCA_030065825.1 Nostocaceae cyanobacterium
AAAAAATATCCCAGTACTTTCAACCGTGGACTATGGACAATTCTCTTGGCTTAAACGCCACAATCGAATTATATCATTTCACGAATATTAAAATTGCTCGTGTCAAATTTCCACCCCGATATAAATATGCGGGGCTATCATTTTCCCGCGTGCTTTTAGGTGTAAAAGCCGGGGCACAACCCCGGCTTTTTGGTTTGATCGGCTGGGTTTTGAGTCAGAACTTATGCGCGTACAGTACCTCCATCACGTCACAGAGATAGGTGATGCCCGAATAATCGTCGAAAAACTTCGCTGCGACCTCATTCGAAATCTTCACGGCCATTTCCCGATTGGGGGTGAGCACCTCGAACTTTATATTCGAGAATTCATCGGAGGAAACGGTGGGTCGTCCCGACGAGGGTACGTTGCGACTGCCTTTACCGCCAGCGGGCACCACCGTATAACCAGTAGCTCCGGCTTCGTCGATAATCTTGGCGATCTTTTTCAGCAACAACTTTTCCGTGACGATTACGAGCTTGCTGGCTTGCTGAGTCATGTTGGTTACCTCTCGAAGTTTGTATTCCTTGACAACTATCTATATAGAAACTTAGCAAAACGGCAGCACCGCCCGCTACCGCGCTGATCTAGCCGCCGCGTTGGTCGCCGGGGGGAGCAGCGGTAGACCGGGACCCGTCTAGGAGTTGTTCATCAGCGCCTGTGCAAGCCCGATGAAGAGCGGTATTCCCAAGGCAAGGGCAACCGGCGTACCGACGGCTGTGGACGAACCGATGTAGGCGGAGGGATTGGCAGATGGGATACCGGCTCGCAAAGTGGGGGGACCTGAGATGTCTGAACTGGAAGCAGCGATGACAGCCAGGATGACGACACCGCCAAAGCTGAATCCTGTAGTGTAGTGGGCAATCATGCCGAGACCGAAGGCGATGAACCCATGCAGCAGCGGCGCCACCAGGGCATATAGGGCGTACCACTGTCCCACCTTGCGCAGTTCACCGAGCCTTGCCGTGGCTTCCATACCCATCACTAGCATCAGTATCGAAAGCAGCCCACGGAAGAGGGGCTCGTAGAAGCTCTCAAAGACACTTTCCGGCTGGGTTAGCAGTCCTAGAGCGATGCCGAGCAGCAGTGCCGATAGGGCAGAGCCTTGGAGGCTTTCCTGGATGATGGGCCATATCTTGACCGGCTCGCCTCCGGGAACGCGCTGTTCGCTGGGATACCCGCCTGCGGTAATGCCCTGCCCCCTGGGATACCCGCCTGCGGTAACGGTCTGCTTGCTGAGATACTCCTCCTTGCTGAGATACTTGTCGCGCTGCTTTTTGGTATAAATGCTGGCCAAGACGATCGCAGTCACGAGCGCTGGGATGTCCATGAAGGGATAGAGTGCAGCGGCCCAGGCTTCGTATTTAATGCCTTCCGTTTCCAGTACCGTCAGACCAGCGGCGAGGGTAGAGCCACTCACGGCACCGAACAAACCGGCGGTCGCAATCGCATCCACGGTTTTGACATTCGGCAGCTTGGCTAAGGTGTAGCGTCCGATGAACACGATCAGGATTCCCATTACCACGGCGAACAGCGCGGGCAACAGCATGTCCACCAGATTGGCGTTGCGGATCGCAATGCCGCCGCTCAGTCCGACTTTTATGAGCAGCATGAAAACAATGAACTTATAGATTGCATCTGGAATTTGCAGTCGGCTATTGACGGCGGCAACGACCATACCACCAATTAGAAAGCCGAGTGTCGGGGACTGCAACTTACCCAAAAAGAGCGTCAAGAAATCGGACAAAAAATCCATATTGTAATTCCTCCTTAAAAATCTTAGGGGTCAGGTCTTAGGGTCAGGACGACAGGCAAGGGTAGCCTCGAATTTTGGGTGGCTGGCTCCATGTATCCGGTTGAGCAGCAAGTCAAGCCGGTGCGATGCCCGCCAAAGGCGGGCACTATGTGCCATCGCACCCTCGGTGCAGAGTGTGCCTCCCGCTGCACCTTCAAAAAAAGTTTTTTTGAACCAATCTTTTCCTTGATGTATCAAATTCTATCATGATTTAAATTTTAAATATTTTTTTATATTATTAAAAAACTGATTAAAATCATAATTTTTTATTAATTGTGCTTGGGAGCATCCCAAATGTTTATAGGACTTACGCAACTGGCACATTTTTTCTGATAGGGTGTGTGAGGGTAGGAAACGATGTGAACGTAGAAATAAGACTTCCGACCTCACGCACCAGCTACCAATTGTCACACTATCGTAAGTCCTGGTTTAAATTTGTTTGTAGTGCGGGCATCTTGCCCATCAAAACCTCCGAGGTACTCCCACCACAGCCTTTTGACTTGGCGGTGATGGGGGATAGGAGGGATGAGTTTGAGGGTTCGATGCCCTCAAACTCATCAAGTACAATGGTTTTGGGATATAATTGAATATATCGTGTCAGTAGTCTACTGTTGGAGTCGAAGACCGGAAAACAAAAGCCCAAGCCAACAGACTGAACCTTGACAACAAAATGTAGAGGGTTCCAAGAAGGAGAAAAGTCTAGGGGCTTTCCCGCTTCTTGGGTAAAACATTTTGCGGATGGGAGGATTGAGCATTTGGATACCTAATTGTTCAAAACAACGGTCTGGACGGATCGTTGCTGGCTGTGGAGGATACGGGGTTGCCCGTCCTGTGAATCAGCAAACTCTAATCGTGAGGTTAGATGCTCCCGCTATACTGCTTGCAGTTAGCGGCAAGAGTCGTCACAAATAAAATTTAGTTGCTCTGCGCCCTTTGATTATGGTGATTGAGTGAATTATTCTCCACTATCTCCAGAAGTTGACTTGAGTTTGATATTCCCCTTTGAACTGGATAGGTTCCAGAAAGAAGCCATCGCTTCCCTTAACTCTGGATGTTCAGTTGTTGTCTGTGCTCCCACAGGTTCAGGGAAAACCCTGATTGGTGAGTATGCTATTTACCGTGCTTTGACGCGGGGGAAACGGGTATTTTACACCACTCCCTTAAAGGCGCTTTCTAATCAAAAGCTACGGGACTTTCGCCAACAATTCGGTTATGATGCCGTCGGACTATTGACTGGGGATGCTAGTATTAACAGGGATGCTCCGATTTTGGTGATGACTACGGAAATTTTCCGTAACATGCTCTATGGTACGCCCATTGGACAAGTGGGCACATCCTTGGTGGATGTGGAAGCGGTGGTACTAGATGAATGCCACTACATGAACGATCGCCAACGGGGAACTGTTTGGGAAGAATCGATTATCTATTGTCCCCATGAAATTCAACTTGTAGCCCTGTCTGCTACCGTTGCCAATAGCGATGAATTAACAAATTGGCTGAATCAAGTCCACGGTCCAACAGACTTGATTTACTCCGATTTTCGCCCGGTTCCCCTAGAATTTTACTTTGGTAACACCAAAGGGATATTTCCTCTGCTGAATGACGATAAAGGCAAAATTAACCCCCGCTTGATACGTAGGAGGAAGAAGGGTAAATCTGAGAAGGGCAAAAGAAACGCGAGACAGGAAACCCCCAGTATAATTTATACCCTCAACCAGCTACATCAACGGGATATGCTACCGGCGATTTACTTTATTTTCAGTCGCCGGGGATGCGATAAGGCAGTGGCAGAAGTAGCTGATTTATCCTTGGTAAATGAGCAAGAATCCCAGCAACTGCGCTCTATGATTGACGAATTCTTAACCCGCAACCCAGAAGCAGGACGTAGTGGACAAATTACACCCTTATATCGCGGAATTGCGGCACACCATGCTGGAATTTTACCTGCCTGGAAGGGGTTGGTAGAAGAACTGTTTCAGGAGGGATTAATTAAAGTCGTATTTGCTACCGAAACCCTGGCAGCAGGAATTAATATGCCTGCCAGAACTACAGTAATTTCCACCCTTTCTAAACGTACCGATAGCGGACACCGTCTACTCAACGCTTCAGAGTTCCTACAAATGGCGGGTAGAGCGGGTCGTCGGGGCATGGATGACCAGGGACACGTGGTCACCATACAAACCCCCTTTGAAGGGGCAAAAGAAGCGGCTTATTTGGCTACTGCTACAGCAGATCCCTTGGTGAGTCAGTTTACTCCTAGCTACGGGATGGTGCTGAACTTACTGCAAACTCACACCTTAGAAGAAGCTAGGGAACTCATAGAACGCAGTTTTGGGCAATATTTAGCCAACTTACACCTAGAACCGCAAATGGAATATATCGCCGAGTTGCAACAACAGCTAGGAGATATACAAGCACAAGTGGCGGCGGTGGATGAAAGGGATTTAGTAAGGTATGAAAAATTACGACAACGCCTGAAAGTAGAACGGCACCTGTTAAAAACTCTCCAAGAACAAGCACAGGAAGCCAGACATGAAGAAATGGTGATGATGTTAAACTTTGCCGTTTCCGGGACATTACTGAGCCTTAAAGGCAAACATATTACCGTTTCTTCCCCAGTTACCGCCGTGTTAATAAACAAAATCCCCGGTTCTGGTTTAGCTCCTTATTTAGTATGCTTAGGAACAAATAACCGTTGGTATGTGGCAACAACTGGTGATGTGGTGGACTTATATGCCGAACTGCCACGTATAAACATACCAGAAAACCTGGTACCACCGCCAGAAATGCCTTTAAAACCGGGACAATCTCGTCGGGGTAACCAACAAACACAGGCGATCGCTGAACAAATTCCCCAGCCAGATGAATCTTTGCACATGCCAGCTGAAGTAGTAGAACAAATGCGGCTGGTGACTGGTTTGCAAGAGGAATTAGAAGCTCATCCTCTCTATCAAGGTAACATTGGTAGCATATTTAAACGCAAGGCACGGGCTGGGGAATTAGAAGAGGAAATTCTAGAATTACAGGCAGAGGTTGAAGAACAATCCCAACGTTATTGGGAAGAGTTTCTCAATCTAATTGAAATTTTACAGCAGTTTGCATGTTTGGATAATTTAGTACCCACCAAATTAGGGCAAATTGCTGCTGCTATTCGCGGTGAAAATGAACTGTGGTTGGGTTTAGCCCTTGCTAGTGGGGAGTTAGAATCCTTAGATCCCCAGCATTTAGCAGCAATCGCAGCGGCTTTAGTTACAGAAAGCCCCCGTCCCGATAGCTTTGTACGCTTTAAAATTTCTGAACAAGTAGATGGGGCTTGGTCGAGGTTGCAAAAAATCCGGCGTGCAGTGCTAAAAGTACAGTATAGGCATGGTGTGGCATTGCCCGTAGGATTGGAAAATAGGTATATTAACCTGATTTCCTTAGTGGAACATTGGGCACTAGGGATGGAATGGACAGAGCTATGTGAAAATACTACTTTAGACGAAGGCGATGTGGTGCGAATTTTACGTAGAACTTTAGATTTGCTCTCCCAAATTCCCCATGTGCCTTATTTATCGGAAGCCATCCGACGCAATGCTTATCGTGGTATGCAGTTGATTGATAGGTTCCCCGTAAATGAGATGGTGGAATAGTTCTGTTTGTTACTCAGATAAATATAGCGAATTTCAATTGGGCAATGCAATACAAACAGAATTGGTAGAATTCGGACGGGGAGGGATGCCCCGCAGTCGCTACAACGGGGGTTAATTAACGGCTAAGGCATAGATCGGTGTTTGTGAGACTTGAGGGGAAAAGGAATATCTAGAGATCGATGAAAATCTACCTGCACTTTGCGAGTTAAACGTCGGGAAACTTGACGGATAATTTGATTGAGTAAGCGATCGCCTGTGGATTGAATCAAAGATTTGGGTAGTCGTTGGATAAATTTGGGAAAATGGATATTAACTGTCAAATCCAATTCCCATTCCACCAGTGTCATTTCCCCAGAGAAATTAGCAGTGGAGTCTCCCTTACTTTCTACCAGCTGAAGGGATGCGCGATAATCCACATCATAACCGGGAGGTTGATAATCAGGAATGGGAATAGTCCGGATACGATATACTCCTGATTCTGGGGGTAGGAGTTCCAAGCCTATTTTAGGTTCTACATTGTAACCAAAAGCGCCATAATGTCCGATGACTAAAGCATAGCCATTTTCTCCTAATGGTTGCACCTTCATCGGTTCAGCACAGCGGGTAAACCAACAGGAGTGAGTGTTAAGATACTCAGCCACAGCAGTTGCTGGGGCATACATTGTCATAGAATCTTGATGGCGACTGTAAAATTGTGTGGGTGTAAGTAAACTAGTACCTAAGGTTACTTCCTCTAGTTCTTCTACTAAGTCGGAAGTGACAGACAAAACAGGTTCTGATGTTGACAAAGGTTGATATTCTTGGTTCCTTGAAAGCATAAGAGACTTCCTATATGTTTTTTTTTCTAAACTAATAATTCCCGTTTCCTGTACGATATTTCACACCCAAACTCATTTTTACGGAAAAATTAACAATTAATCAATAAGTTCATCGAATCTCTAAAATAGAAAACAAATCCTCAATAAATCATAGTAGTTTCCCAGAATAGCGTTAATCATGAAAGCTTTTGTAGCCGGAGCGACAGGTGAAACAGGTCGTCGCATTGTTCAAGAACTGATAGCTAAGGATATTCCTGTACGTGCCCTAGTGCGGGATTTACAGGCAGCAAAGGGTATTTTGCCTCCGGAGGTCGATTTGGTGGAAGGAGACGTCCTCAAGCCCCAAAATCTCGCCGCTAACATAGGAGATTGTACGGTATTGCTATGTGCGACTGGTGCAAAACCAAGTTTAGATCCAACTGGACCCTATAAAGTTGATTTGGAAGGGACGAAAAATTTGGTAGATGCTGCGAAGACGAAGGGAATTCAGCATTTTGTCTTGGTTTCGTCTTTGTGTACTTCCCAATTTTTCCATCCTTTAAACTTGTTTTGGTTGATTTTGTTTTGGAAAAAGCAAGCAGAAGAATACCTACAAAAAAGTGGTCTGAAGTACACTATTGTGCGTCCGGGAGGATTAAAAAATGAGGATAATTCTGATTCGGTAATCATGCGGAGTGCTGATTCCTTGTTTGAAGGTAGTATTCCTCGGCAAAAAGTTGCCCAGGTTTGTGTGGAGGCATTGTTTGAGGAGGCAGCACAAAATAAAATTGTGGAGATTGTTGCTAAGTCGGATGCTCCCGCTACAAATTTTGGGGAACTGTTTGCTGGAGTAGTTTGAGTAGGTGACCTGAATTAGAAGAGTATTTACTTTAGGGGAGGTTCCGCTATCGCGTCTACGTGTCTTTCTGGTTTAATTTTCACCACCAAGGCACGAAGACCAAAATCCATGAAAATACCTCTTAACCTATTCCCTATTCCCCACTCCCCACTCCCCACTCCCTATTCCCTATTCCCTGTTCCCTATTCCCTATTCCTAAAGTGCAAAATTGGTAATCATCCGGAATCCGAATTACAAAAATTGTTGTTATATTTTTAGTAACATAGCAGGCAATTTTAAGGAGTCGGACTCTGAAAGGCTTGGATTTTAAAGGCACTGAAAAACTGATTGCACCGATCGCCTCCCTGTTGGCGTTTGTCTATTTATTTCAGTGGTATCTCAGTGGTGAATTGGGGTCGCGTCCTGACCCCGTTTTTAAAGTTAAAAATCCACCGTTGGTGATGAAAGGAGGAGATCCTCACCTGAGGGCTTTAATGCGCACAATTTCTGCTAGTGAAGCCAATACTAAGCGTCCCTATGCTGTTTTGTATGGTGGAAAGCATGTAAATGATTTAAGCCGTCACCCAGAAATATGTGTGACCATTGTTAATGGACCAAATAAGGGTAATTGTTCTACTGCTGCTGGTAGGTATCAAATCATTAATACTACTTGGTATAACATTGCTCCCCGCTATCATCCTAAACCAATGCAGATTATGTTTTGGAATACTTATAGTTTTGAAGCTGAGTATCAAGATGTAGTTGTTTACCGTTGGTTAAGCGATAGCAAGGTTTGGGGAAATGATATTACTAAACTGTTACGAGAGAAAAAATTAGATAAAGTCTTGCGAATTTTGTCTCCAACTTGGACGAGTTTGGGATATGGAATTGAAACTAATTCTGTGAGTCCTTATCTACCAAGAATTTATAATAAGTTATTGCAAGAGGAGTTAAAAGCTGAACAAAAATCTGCTTCTCAATTGCGTTTTAAATAGGGAACAGGGAACAGGGAACAGGGAACAGGGAACAGGGAACAGGGAACAGGGAATTGGGAATTGGGAATTGGGAATTGGGAATTGGGAATTGGGAGTAGGGAATTGGGAATAGGGAATTGGGAATTGGGAATTGGGAATTGGGAGTAGGGAATAGGGAATAGGGAATAGTCAAACAGAAGAAATGACTCTAATCATTAATTATTGATAATAATTTTTAGGACTTACGCAACTGGCACATTTTTTCTTGTAGGGTGTGTGACGCTACGAAACGATGTGAACGTAGAAATAAGACTTCCGACCTCACGCACTAGCTACCAATTGTGACACTATCGTAAGTCTTGATTTTGTTAGGTGTCGTTGTTCCTTTATCTTATCTACAGCTATAGGATGTAATTTAATTTTTAAAAACCTCTCTGATAGTTTCTATAAATGCTAAGGTATTTTCAAAATGAATATTATGACCTACATTATTAATTATTTGTAACTGACAAGAATCACATATTTGCGATATTTTTTGATTGATATCTATAAATTTTAAATCGTATTCACCAGCTAATAAAAATACATGATTTTGGTTATCTTTGATTTTCTCCCATAAAGAAGGTTGACATCCAGTACCCATTGTTCTTAAAGATTTGGCTAATTCTGGGGGATGATTCTCTAGGCGATTATTTATCATTTTTGCAAAATTTGGATGATTTTTGATGTCCCCAAAAATTGTTTGTTTGTACCAATGAAATAGAAAATTTGCAAAATCACTCTTGTCAATACTTCTGGCTAATTTCCTGGCTATTTGCTCATCCCTTTTGATGCGTGCTAACCTTTCTTTTTCTGTTTTTAAACCGGGAGAAGCTGATTCTAAAACAACTTTGGGAAATCTTTCAGGGTAATGTAACGTGAGATATAAACCTAATCTCCCTCCCATAGAATAGCCGACTAAAAAACATTGATGAATATTTAATTTATCTAGGAATTCCATTAATCCTTGGGCAGTATTTTCCATATTATAGTATTCATCTCCACCCAAAACCTCCGTTTTACCATGTCCGGGAAGGTCGATTGTCAAATAGGAAAATTCTTTTGATAGGAGTTGGATGGCATCATCAAATTCATGAACATTACCCATGAAACCATGAAGGAAAACAATTAACGGTTTATTCTCATGACGGTTTAAATGATAGTTAAATTGATAATTTTTCATGGCATACAGCCTTACTTTTACAATGGTTCAAGGTTTTGTGTGAGTGCGGTGATTAAATCCCTCAATGAATCTGATATTTGGTAGTTCCCTAAACCAGGAAAACCACCCCAAACAAAACTTTCTCGGGCATTGCTGAATTAAGGGATGAATATGAGTGGGTTAGGCCGGAGTGCCTGCCTGATAAATACTGATAACGGGCAGGGATGCCCCGCAGTCGCTACAACGGGGGGAACCCCAACGCCAGTTCACTCAACGCGGGAAACCCGCGCACGTGACTGGCTCCGCAACGCGCTGCTCTCCGTTCCACAAAGCAAGATGCCCATCCCACAAAACCATCAAAATTATCCCGCATTTATGCAACGCTCTTTCTCGTAAATACTCAACAAAAGTTATAACAATTCAAAATTCAGAGGTTATTTATAAAGTAAACTTTAAGACCCAAGAAACCGGGTTTCTTTGAGTACGATGCGGATTCAATACTCCACCCACAATACGGTTCGGATAAGCCCACAGGCTAAAGCCTGGGGCTACACGATCAAAACCTGCCTTTGCAGGCTTGGTCTGTGTAGCCGCACCATGCGCGGGTTACGGCTACCCTTAACCGAACTATATTGACTCCACCCATAGAAACCCGGTTTCTCCCTACACCCATAGACTTAATATTTACTTGCGAAATCGTCTCTCAAAATTCAAAATACCCTACGGGAAGCGCACAGAAGTTCTATATTCCTGCTCGCACGTTTCATGGTTTCTAGGGAAACATCTCTTGCATCTGGGAGAAACTCATCGGAAAAAATACGTTCTCCCAAAACTACCATTTCCAACCACACACCAATAGAATCGCCATCAAGGCAACTCTTAACACCGAAGGCGTGTGACGGGGGATTAAACCCATTAATTGGGAGAGGAAACCAACACCCCAACAAATTTCTCTATTTCAACCAAAAATCCTACTGTTGCCTGTTGCCTGTTGCCTGTTGCCTGTTGCCTGTTCCCTGTTCCCTCTCCCGAAAGGAGATCAAGATATCTATCTAACCAAGTCATTTATCTAATACAAGAGTTCTACCATAACCAGACTCGCGGTAGTATTATTAAGGATTGTTTCCTTGCTGCCATCATCCCTGCTGATATGCCAAATTCTAAGTTAAATACATCCCTCAACGGACATATTTCTGACTCCCACAACAGCCAAAATACGATTCGCATTCGGGGTGCTAGGCAGCATAACCTGAAGAATATTGATTTGGAATTACCGCGCGATCGCCTAATTGTTTTGACTGGTGTATCTGGTTCTGGTAAGTCTTCTCTGGCGTTTGACACTATCTTTGCGGAAGGACAACGGCGTTATGTGGAGTCGTTGAGTGCCTATGCCAGACAATTTTTGGGACAAATGGATAAACCGGATGTGGAAGCCATTGAAGGGTTAAGTCCGGCGATTTCTATTGACCAAAAGTCTACTTCCCATAATCCCCGGTCTACGGTGGGAACGGTGACGGAGATTTATGATTACCTGCGGTTGTTATTTGGAAGGGCTGGTGAACCCCATTGTCCTATTTGCGATCGCTCTATTGCCCCCCAAACTATAGACCAGATGTGCGATCGCATTTTGGAGTTACCAGACCGTACTCGCTTCCAAATTCTCGCACCGGTGGTACGGGGAAAGAAGGGGACTCACAAAAAATTATTATCCAGTCTTGCGTCCCAAGGTTTTGTCCGCGTGCGGGTGGATGGGGAGGTCAGAGAGCTATCTGATGTTATAGAGTTAGATAAAAATTTTACACATACTATTGAAGTGGTAATTGACCGCTTGGTGAAAAAAGACGGTATTCAGGAGCGTCTGGTTGATTCTCTTTCTACTTGCTTGAAGCAATCAAGTGGAATTGCGGTTGTTGATATTATAAATGATACTTTGGATAAAGTAGCGCTGGAGCGGGAATACAATAAGTATAGGTTAAATGACCCAGAAAAGCAAGGTATTTCCTATCAAGAACTACCGTCAGAATTGGTGTTTTCAGAAAACTTTGCTTGTCCAGAACATGGGGCAGTAATGGAAGAATTATCACCGCGTTTGTTCTCGTTTAATTCTCCTTATGGTGCTTGTTCTCATTGTCATGGAATTGGAACTTTGAAGAGATTTGCACCGGAGTTGGTGATACCGGATGGGGAAGCGCCTATGTATGCGGCGATCGCTCCTTGGTCGGAGAAGGATAATTCCTATTATTTGGAGTTGTTGTATGGTTTGGGGCAGGTTTATGGGTTTGAGTTGCAGACTCAGTGGTGTAAGTTGACGGATGAGCAGCAGCAGGTGGTTTTACAGGGGGAGGAAGAGAAAGGAACCACAAAGGCACAGAGGAAGCAAAGATTTCGAGGGGTATTGCCCATTTTGCAAGGGCAGTATGAGGGGGGTTCGGAGTTAATTAAGCAAAAGTTGGAGCAATATTTAATTGACCAGCCTTGTCCGGTGTGTGGGGGTAAAAGGTTGAAACCGGAAGCGTTAGCGGTACGGTTGGGACAGTATGGAATTTTGGATTTGGTGGGGGTTTCGATTCGAGAATGTCGGGAGAGGGTTGATAATTTAAGTTTGAGTCCGCGACAGATGCAAATTGCGGATTTGGTGTTGCGGGAAGTAAGGGCAAGGTTACAGTTTTTGTTGGATGTAGGATTGGATTATTTAACATTGGGTCGTCCGGCAATGACTCTTTCTGGTGGGGAAGCACAAAGGATACGTTTAGCAACTCAAATTGGTTCGGGTTTGACGGGGGTTTTATATGTTTTGGATGAACCAAGTATTGGTTTACATCAACGGGATAATGGACGGTTATTGGGAACTTTAAATAGATTACGAGATTTGGGTAATACGTTAATTGTGGTGGAGCATGATGAGGAAACAATTCGTGCTGCTGACCATGTTGTGGATATTGGTCCTGGTGCAGGAATTCATGGGGGAAATATTATTGCAGCAGGAAATTTAGAAGCGTTATTAAATGCAGAAGATTCTTTGACTGGTGCTTATCTTTCGGGACGGAAGGTGATAGCAACTCCAGGAAAGAGAAGGGAAGGGAATGGAATTAATCTGGTAATTAAAAATGCTTGTCGCAATAACCTGAAAAATATAGATGTAGAGATTCCCTTAGGAAAATTGGTAACGGTGACGGGGGTTTCTGGTTCTGGAAAGTCTACCTTAATTAATGAGTTACTTTATCCATCACTGAAACATCATCTGACAAAGAAAGTTCCCTTTCCCAAAGAAATAGATGAAGTTAAAGGATTAACAGCAATTGATAAAGCAATTGTGATTGACCAATCTCCCATTGGTAGAACACCCCGTTCTAATCCAGTTACTTATACGGGGGTATTTGATGCAATTAGAGAAGTTTTTTCCCAAACAGTAGAAGCAAAAGCACGAGGTTATAAACGGGGACAGTTTTCTTTTAACGTTAAAGGTGGACGTTGTGAAGCTTGTAGCGGACAGGGTGTAAATGTCATTGAAATGAACTTTCTTCCGGATGTTTATGTCCAATGCGAAGTTTGTAAGGGTGCGAGATATAACCGAGAAACTTTGCAGGTGAAGTACAAAGGTAAATCCATTTCTGATGTTTTGAATATGACTGTGGAGGAAGCTTTAGACTTTTTCCAAAACATTCCCAAAGCAGTGAACAAATTACAAACTTTGGTAGATGTGGGTTTGGGTTATATTCATTTAGGACAGCCAGCAACTACTCTTTCTGGTGGAGAAGCACAACGAGTGAAGTTAGCCACAGAATTATCTCGTCGTGCAACAGGAAAGACTCTTTATTTAATCGATGAACCCACCACAGGTTTATCTTTTTATGATGTCCACAAATTGTTAGATGTTTTGCAAAGATTGGTAGATAAAGGAAACTCAATTTTAGTAATTGAACACAACTTAGATGTGATTCGTTGTGCTGATTGGGTGATAGATTTGGGACCCGAAGGTGGAGATAAAGGAGGGGAAGTAATTGCTGTGGGTACACCGGAAGAAATAGCACAGAATTCTAACTCTTATACAGGTAAGTATTTAAAGCAGGTTTTGCAGCAGTATCCAGCGAGTAAGGTGGGTTAGTCCCAGGTAATTAGTCAAAAATATTTAAGAGGAAATAAACCACAGAGACGCAGCGAAAAGTGCGGTCTTGTGGGTTTCCCGCAAGAGCAACTTTTCAAGAGAGAGAACACAGAGGAAGAAAAGAGGAGAGTATATATCAAAAGTTGGAGGTAAGCATGATTCCAAAAAATATTAATGATATAACTGAGACTGATTTGGAAATTTTAGTCAATAACTCGGTTCCAGAAGGTAGGACTATCGAATATAAGCAAGAACTTCCAGGAAATTCTGATAAAGACAAAAAAGAATTTCTAAATGATGTTTCTTCTTTTGCAAATGCTAGTGGAGGTGATTTGATTTATGGAATAAAAGAAGATAAGGGAATTCCGATATCAATAGAAGGTTTAACATTAGATGATATGGACAAGGAACGTCTCAGGTTAGATAGCATAATTAGAGATGGAATTAAACCAAGAATACCAGGTGTATTAATCCATCCTGTTAGACTTTTAAACTCTCAATTGGTTTTAATAATTAGAGTTCCCAAAAGCTGGATAAGTCCACATCGCGTAGTATTTAAAGGACATGATAAATTTTATTCAAGAAGTTCAAATGGTAAATACTCTCTTGATGTAGATGAACTGAGAACAGCATTTATTTTATCTGATTCAATTACTGAGAAGATTAAAAAATTTAGGGAGAGTAGAATATCCAATATAGCTGCTGATGAAACACCTGTGACATTGTATCCTGAAAAAGCACCTATAATTATCCTCCATCTCATATCAATTAATTCATTTAATCCTGCTCAAAACTATGACATGAATATGATAGAGGATTGTTCACAAAACCTCAAACCAATTTTATCAACCTCCTTGAGCAGTAGATACAACCTTGATGGATTTGTAAAGTATTCATCTTTCGTTCAAAATAATGAAACTCTAGGTTACATTCAAGTTTTTAGAAACGGAATTATTGAATCTGTCTTTAAGCAGATAATAAGAGATGATAACCAACAAATATTTTATGGTGATTATATAGGAGAAAAATTAATTGAATTTTTCCCTAAGTATTTAAATACATTAAAAAAGCTTGATGTTGGACATCCGATATTTATTTTTTTAACGATTATTGGTGTTCAAGGATTCTCTATGCCACGTTCTCAGATTGATGCATTATTGAACAAAATTCACAAAATTGATCGAGATGTTTTAATACTCCCAGAAGTTCTTGTGGAAAGTTATGATGTTGTACCGTCCCAGATTTTGAAACCATGTTTTGATGCAATGTGGAATGCTGCTGGTTTTAGAGGTTCACCAAATTATAATCAGCAAGGAGTTTGGAATAAACGAAGATAATTTAATATGGAATTTAAGGTAACAAAACCCAAATTATCAAACTTCTTTTTTGTTAAGCTTCACTATCTTTCAAAACTACCTATAGGATTACTATTTGATTTTTGAACAAATACGTAGGGTGTGTTGCCTTTGCGCGCAACGCACCAAAGTCTTTACAGGATGGTGCGTTAGACTAAAGTCATAACGCACTCTACACCTAATAATGAATGATAAGCAAAAATTTGATTAAAAACAGTGGATTTGATTTAACTTTTATCTTACTATTGACGCTTCTGTGCTTCCCTAATTGTCGCAAGAGGGAGAAAGAGGTGAAAGGGGTGCATCTCGGAATTTAATAAAACCAAATTTATCTCTGTAATACTCTTTCGCTTTTTCATCTTTAGCATCAACTCTAACAGCATAAACTCCTGTCTTTTGGGAAATATCAATTGCGTATTCCAAAGCGTGTCTTAAAAGCCTCTTTCCAACACCTTTCTTCTGCATTGATTTATCTACTGCAATTCTCCCAATTAACAAAGCGGGAGTCTCTTTGGGAAAATTCCCCCGTAATTCGTCTGGTATCGCCTCAGTTGAAATAACGCTGGCACTAGATGTATAGTATCCCAATATATTTTGACTTCCTTGAGGAACGCATACAAAAACCTTTGCTACCCCATTTCTATCATTAATTATTGCATACTTATTCAGATAGTCATTTAACAATGGATTCCCGCAGTCAAATTGAATTTTTTTGATACTGCTGCGTGTGACTTCTAAAGAATCTATGGGACAGATAATTAAATCCACATCCACAATGGTAAGCACTCCAGTATGTCTTCTCCAGTACTGAAGTATAAACCTAATCGAAAAGAGATATTAAACTTTCACAAGGTTGAGGAGGGTTTTCCATTACTGAAATGAACAACTTGCTGTCATCCTCAGACAAAACTAATTTGTTATTATTTGAAAGCTGACTTTGTTCTAGTCTAGAATTTTTAGCCTGAAAAGCTTTCATAAATGAACCATAAGCACGAAGGACGACAAAATTATTTACTCTACTCTTGAATCGATAGGTAACCCAACGAAGCTTGTTTTTACCCAAGTTAGCTTCATGCTGCTGATTCAGCGATGTCTTTCTCAGTATCTTAGACATAGGGTTACTTTTTTTAATTTACTTGCTTTTATAGGCTTAAGTCTTACGGATGCCATAATAAACTATTTTAGCATGAGTAAAAAAAACACAAATACTACAATTTTGTCAAGTAGATAGATGAAAGTGCGATTCGTACAAAATTCGAGTCTTCAAGTTATACGAGGTTTATATCACTATTCCAACACTTGAGCTTATTTTTTATAATTTATAACTTACCATTAATGAATAGTCATAATTTCTGTAATCCCACAGGAGACACTAGCTATTTGAATGAATACTATATAAATCGATCTAGCAATCCTGTGAGAAACAAGATCCCCGACTTCTTGAAGAAGTCGGGGATCTGGATACAATTTCAATCGTATTTATAATAGGGTGCAATAACTAGTTAAACAATCATCATAATTATTATGTCACGCCAAAAAAAAGAACCAAATGGATGTGGATGCTTACAAATTCCCTTTTCTGTCATCATACTTATCTTCGCAGGTGGTTATTGGTTGTTTGGTCAGAAAGGATATCTAGAAATCGTTAAGCTTTTACCTCAGAATAAAGATATAAATATCCCTATCTTGAATTCCACTCCAACTGTTTCTCCAACTCCCACTCCAACTATTTCTCTAACTCCCACTCCAACTATTTCTCCAACTCCCACTCCAACTGTTTCTCCAACTCCTACCCCCTCTCCTTCAAGTACTGCAAAACCTAAACCAAATAATCAGCAAACTACACCTAAAACACCCAAAGTTGAGAAAACACCATTACCTCAAACTCCGTGGGAGAAAAAAGTAATTAGAGGAATTTATTTAAGTCGCTACCAAGTCACTAATAACGCTAACGAACAAACAATTCGTCAAAGAGTTCGTTACTATCGTTCTCAAGGTATTAATACAATTATTCATGGTGTTTGGGGTAACGGTTGCACTATGTACAACAGCGAAGTAATGCAAAAAACCCTAGGTTACAAAAGTTGTCCTAATAAGTTTCGAGAAAAATGGTTAGATTGGTTAATTGATGAAGCACACAAACAGGGAATGGAAGTCCATGCTTATTTTGAAAAGGGAATTAAATTAGATAAAAATAGTCCCATATTCGATTTAGCCATTGCTAAAAAATGGATTGTTCCTGGTGTTGATAAAACCTACTCTGGAATTGAACATTATGTGCTTGATGTGGAGATTCCCGAAGTCGCTAACTTTTTTAAAGATATCTTAGTGGAATTTGTACAAAAATATCCCCAGATTGATGCAGTTCAATGGGATGATTATCTGGGTTATCATGCAGAATTACCAGGTAAGGTAGATCGTACTGCTAATTTAACGAATTTTGTCCAACAAATGATAAGTGGGATGAAAAAAGTTAACTCTTCAGTTAGTTTTGATATTTGTCATCATAACCCTTATTGGGCTAAAAGATATTTTGCAGCAGATTGGGAAAACTGGGATGTCGATAGAGTCTTTATTCAAGCTTATAATGATGAAAATTTTCAAGAGGAATTAAATTATGTCCAAAATTCTGCTGGAATTGCGATTACTGAAAAACAATTCCATCGTTTAAAAGAATTGGTAGATAACCAAGCTGTAAAAAGTATTTTAGTTTTTCCTGATTCTGGAAAACCAAAAGAAGTCGCTTCTAGCTTAAAAAAATTGGTACAAAAACATAATTAATACCAAATAACAAAATGTTTGTAAATATTCCTAATAAATTTCGGCAGTCGCATTAAGTCGGGAAACCTGCTGTTAGTGCCTTCCTCCCTTTCTGAGACAGGTACAAAATGTCAGGTAACCCAAACCTTCCACCTTTTTTGTTAACCTTCACTATCTTTCAAAAAAACAAACTCGAATCAACATGAAAAAATCTTCCCAAAGCTTCAGCTTGTTCTTGCGTGATTTCTAACTTACCATTAATCACCCCATCAACAATCTCACTGGAACCTAAAACACTCACTAAATCATCTGCTGAC
The DNA here is from genome assembly GCA_030065825.1 of Nostocaceae cyanobacterium. GTDB lineage: Bacteria > Cyanobacteriota > Cyanobacteriia > Cyanobacteriales > Nostocaceae > JASJCY01. The sequence goes on from JASJCY010000018.1 coordinate 17,811, forward strand.
AAATTTTGAGCCTCCATTAAATGAAGCAGTCTTGACTGTGGTGTTGAAGCATTAAGCTGATAGTACTTATCTTCAAAATCTTCAATCAGCTTCACTAATAATTCTAACAAAGCATCTTCTTCCAAAGTCAAATGAGGATGAGATAGTAATTCTTCCACAACTTCTAAGAATTTCTCATTGTCTTCCTCAGTTTTGATAACCCAAGGTTGATGTTGGGATAGCAGTTGACTATAAATTTGAGGATTAAAAGTAAGAGTAATTTTTCCAGTTGTCTTTGTCATATTCTGCATGAGTCAAGACATATTTGATATAGATTACCTGCTTCTCATAATTAATGCTAACGATTAAGCAATATAGTTTTTCAGTACCCTTTATGCTAAAGTTTAAGTCAAAAAGCCCAGACAGCTTGCTATGCAAAGGCAATTATGCTTATTTCCTAACATTATTTCTTAATATTGCCTTTTCCCCCTGTTCCCTATTCCCTCTCTTGAAAAGTTGCTCATGGGGGAAACCCCCAAGACCGCACTTTTCGCTGTTCTCTGTTCCCTTTTTAAGTCATCAAGTGCTTCGCAGAAATCAGCGTGTTCTTTACAGAAATTTCGTCATTTTTTACGACTAATTACCTGCATTAAATTTCCATTTCAACCTATCCTTAACTTCTTAGTCTAAATCTAAAACTTCTTTCAAGAGTCTATCTCACCTATATTAAGCGTAAATGCGATGAGAACATTCAGCAAATCAAAATTATATAAGGCAAGCATTTTATGAATATGTAAATAGTTTTACTTAAGTAAAATAACCGTTTTTTTAAAAAAATTACTATAAAAATACATAAAACTACCCTTGGATACGTACTGAGTCCTTAGTTAGATTGATTCCATAATATAAGGAGTAAATCTATGACATACCAAAACCTGGGACGATGGCTGTCCATCAGTACCATCAGTAGCTGTATTTGTGCAAGTCTTGGTATAGGATTATTTCTGCAACTAGGTAAGGAACAACCATCAGACGCTGCTAGCACTACCATAAAAACGAAACCTGTAGTTATTCAACAGTCTACCAATCAACAACGAGTTACCAAATCAGTCACTATTTAAGCTGTGGGGGATGTTATTCCTGGGACAAATTTCCCTGATTACAGACTACCAAAAGATAGAAATCAACTTATACCCAAATCTATCATAAATCACTTTAAAAGAGCGGATATTTTATTTGCTAACTTTGAAGGCACCCTAACAAATCATCGCTATAGCGCAAAGGATATTAATAAAGGACAAATATATGCTTTTCGCACCCCACCAGCCTATAAAAAACTATTTGCTGAAGTTGGATTTACTGTATTTAATGTAGCTAATAATCATGCATTAGATTTTGGGTAACTAGGTTTTCCTGACACTCCAAATCATTTCGCATCTGTTGATATTCAAACATTAGGACATAAAAATAAAATTCTGATTATTGAAAAGAATAATTTGAAAGTCGCTATGATTGGCTTTGCAGTTTATGATTTTTATAATTTTATCCATAATCTAGAAACAGCAAAATTGTTAGTAAAACAAGCTCGTGCAAAAGCTGATATTGTAGTCATTTCTATCCATGTCGGTGCAGAAGGTAATCAGACTCTACATGTGAAGAATAAAACAGAATTTTTCTATGGTGAAAATCGCGGTAATTCCGTTAAATTTGCCCAAACAATGATTGATGCAGGAGCAGATTTAATCTTAGGACATGGACCTCATGTACCAAGGACTATGGAAATTTATAAATAAAAACTCATTACTTACTCGTTGGGTAATTTTTTGGGATATGAGACTTTATCGACAAGTGGTAAAAAAGGCTATTCAATGATTTTAGAAACTACATTAGATGCCCAAGGAAATCTAGAATCAGCGAAAATTATTCCTGTACTTATGAATAGCCAGGGAATCCCCTATATAGATAATAATTTTAAGACTGTAGGATTGCTACGCTATTTAATTAAACAAGACTTTCCCAATACCCCTATCGAAATTAATCAGCAAGGACAAATTATTGTTAAAACAGGAGAATAATTTGAAAATGGATATTTATCTTCTTTTTGGTTTTATTGCTCTTTATTCCTATGGTGTATGGGCATTATTACATGCAGGCAATGAAATTAATAATTTCCTCAAGCGACATCAAAAAATTATAGACGAACAAGTTTTAGAAGAGTACAAATCCTTGGTAAAACGCAACATGTATATGGCACTTGTGCAAATATTTGTACTCGTCTCTGGAACAATTATGGGATTAATAATTATGGTTCGTAATGGTGGTGCAGGCTTGATAATTTTAATTATTGGTAATTTAAGTATTATTATCACAGCTGAAGGAATCAGAACTCTAGAAACAAAAGTTCGCTCTCTTCCCTGTGCTGAACATTTAGCTAAACAATATAAACGAGTTAATCGAGTCTGGGTAAAACAAGCCTTCCCTCACTTTTAATTTCCCAAAATTTTAGCTCTACCTTACTTGTAATGCTAAATAAATATTTATTCGTTGAGAAGCATGATTTCCCTCATATAATTAGGTTTTTGAGTTTTTTAAAACGTAATCTTAGAGGATATTTGAAAAGTATTGCTATTAACATTAAAACAAGCGTAAACCTAACACCCCTATCCCCCTAGAGGAAACCCTCTCCTACCCTCACCCCTAACCCCTCTCCCATTGGGAGAGGGGAACAAGAGAGGGGAACAAAAGAGGGGAACAAGAGAGGGAAGCAGAAAAACTTTTAATGCTGGAATGGGAGTTTCAAAACCTCTCTCCTAGTAGGAAATAGGTTTACACACATCTTGCACCTGGGTTAAAAACCGGGTTTCTAAACGCAAAATTTAGGCTTTCAACATTAGTCATTCTCAAGAAACCCGGTTTTTCTGGTCTTGTTGAGAATGGTGCAAGATATGACTTTACCACAGAGGTTTTAAGTAAGCTTTTAGACTTGACAAACATCCTCTTAGTATCAAATGTACAGAAAAACCAAAATTTTTACTGTCTTACTGTCTTTGTGGGTAGACAGCAAGAGAGTGTTTATAAAACAAATAAAAACTCTTTTTATACTTGAGAAACCCAGTTTACATGGGTGAATAATCGATAATCAAAATAAACTAAAATCAACCCGATTTTTTTGATGTTTATCTTTATATTTATAAACATCCTCTAAGACAAGAAAATTTATCAAGTTAAAAACTGGGTTTCTCTGGATGAAGTATCGAATATTATCGTACTTATTATCATCAGAGAAATCCGATTTCTTAGGTCTTAAGGCTTACTTTATAAATAACCTCTCAGGATTTTTATTGAACAATTTTAGATTGCACTTTCTGCCATAATAAACGATAAAGTTGTAAAGGATTGTCTTGACCTTTTACTTTCACCAAAGGCATTTTTTCAAAAGGTAAATTCTCCCGTTGCAGACCCTCAAAAGTACTTTGAGATACTACTATTTCGCCACCTTGAGCAACATTACAGATACGACTAGTTACATTGGTGGTATCTCCAATTGTGGCGTACTGAATCATTTTTTGGGAACCAATATTTCCCGCTGCAACTTTTCCCGTGTTCAAACCAATATGAATTTGAATTGGTTGTTTTCCTTGCTGTAACCACCGTTGATTTAACCGTTGTACCCCCCACTGCATATCAATGGCTGCTTGCACAGCTCGTTGTGTATCGTCTATCCTTTGATAAGGAGCACCCCAAACTGCAAATAAAGCATCTCCAATATATTTTTCTAAAGTACCTTCATAGTGAAACACAATGTCCTCTACCATCACCTGGAAGTACTCATTCAACATGGAAATGACTTGACGCGGTTCCATGGTGGAAGACATTTGCGTAAATCCACTAATATCAGAAAATAAAGCCGTTACTTCCGTATCCACAATCCCTAAGCTATTTTCTTCTTCCAATTTCCTCCACACCGCTTTGGGGAAAAAACGCTCTAGTTTATTACGCATCACTGCTTCCGCTTGAATTTTATTATACAGTTGGGCGTTGTCAATGGCGATCGCAGCTTGGTTAGCTAAAGCTGTCAAAAATTCTACATCTTCGTCACTGTAAGCATCAGACATAGATAGATTATCAACGTACAATACCCCAATTACTTTTTCTCTGGGTTTCAAAGGTATGCACATGGAAGCACGGATAGCTTGTGAAAGAATAGATTCGGAATTATGAAAGCGTTGATCTAAACAAGCATCAGAAGTGACAATTGCATCTCCGTTTTCACATACAAAATTGGTAATCTTGGTACTATAAAATTGCTCTTCTGTGGGGATTCCCGAACGCAATTTTACTGCTTGACATTCTAACTGTTTGCTGGTTTCATCAACTATCAAAATTGCAGCTCGATCTATACTGACAATCTCAAACAGTAAGTCAAGAATTTTTTCTAATAATTGTTCTTGTTTCCCAGGAACGGAAAGCTGTTTACTTACTTCCAGCAAGATTTGTAACTTGTCTACTGCGCGCTGATTGCTATCCTGCTGCGGTAACTTTAGAACTGTCCCTCTTTTAGCTGAAGCACCCAGCAAATCCTGCATTGTCCACTGATTCTGTTTGGGAGAAAATTGTTTGACAATTGTATCTGCAATCGGTATTTTCGAGTTCAATTTCTTTGTAGGTTCTGACTCAATCTTCGCTATAGGAAAAGTTTCTTTCGTCTCAACAACGATACTGTCTACAAATTTTAATTCTATGTTTCCAAAACGAATCAAATCTCCGTTTTTGAGTTCGCACTCTTCAATTTTGACATTATTGACAAAAGTATGATTCAGGCTTTGCAAATCCTTAATTAAAACTTTTCCCCTCCCACAGGTAATCTCTGCATGATAACGAGATACACTATCATCCACAATTACAATTCTGTTATCAGTGTAACGTCCGATAGTATTAACACCCAACATCAATTGATGAGTTTTTTCCTTGGGAGTTGCAGGTGCATAGATTAAATAAGACATTTTCTATCCTCAAATTTTGACTTAACCTGAAAATACCCAAATAAACTACAGAAACTTTACTCTAATGGTACTAAGTTAAGGTAAAAACCTTGTTAAATTTAGCTTGAGCAAATTTAGCTTCATCAGTGTTTCTTGACAAGGTTTTACCAAATAGATGCATTTTAGGAAAGACTGCTGTCTCCAGGTTTAATGGAAGGTAGCAACCCCCCAACAGAAGGGTTTCCAGGTTAAGCCTGGAAACGAGTTAAAATATTTAAATAGACTACAAAAATTTTAGTCAAAATTCCTGATTTATTCGATTATTTATTATCCAAGAAAAAAAGCATTTTTTATTGCCACTAATTAAGTAGTATTACTGAAAAATATTACCACATTAGTCCCTGATAAACTGCACCATTATTCCAATCCTTAATTCACTCTGCTGTATCTTAGTTAACAAGCATTCCAACCAAAAGACTCTAGTACCACTGCGCAGAAGTCAACTGCTATTGTGCACCAAACCGGGAAAGGCACAAGTCACCCATTCACGCAGTGGGGTAAGTAATGTTTTCTCTGGCTTTGATTTTAAAGGGGACAATTTTGAATTTCTTCCACCGATACTAGACACCTAACGACTTTGGTGGAGGCTAAAAGTTAAGTAGACGTTAAATACAATTTTAAGCTAAAGTGGTAATGAGTTTGCTTTAGCTGTGATTGGAGAGTAGATAGCCATACAAAAATGTAATTTCCCCAGCAATCACGACTCAGCTGCGGGTAAATAATACTTGACTAGATAAAATTAACGATAAACATTAAAAACCGAAAAATCATCCAAAACTTAAAAAAACTTAAATATGCAAAAACCAACAACAATATCCACAAAGCCAATTCGTTCCCTAGAAGATGCTCTAGAGAGGTGTCAAACCTTGGGAATGCGGGTAAGTCGTCAACGAAAGTTTATTTTAGAATTACTTTGGCAAGCAAAGGAACATCTTTCTGCTAGGGATATTTACGATCGCTTAAATCAACAAGGAAAAGATATTGGTCACACATCAGTTTATCAGAATTTAGAGGCTTTATCTAGTCAGGGTATCATTGAGTGTATAGAACGTTGTGATGGTCGTTTATACGGTAATATCAGCGATTCCCACAGTCATGTTAACTGCCTGGATACCAATCAAATTTTGGATGTACATATAGAATTACCAGAAGATTTAATCCGCCAAGTAGAAGAAAAAATCGGAGTGAAGATTACAGATTATAGTATTAATTTTTACGGTTATCGTGCCCAGGAACAGCAACCTGAAAATGGTGGGTAAATGGGTAAGTAGGTGCTAATATTTCAAGCTATGTTAAGAAGTTTCACTTTAGCTAGACAGTAGTTATCAAAATAACCCCCCATTGCGGGGGAGTTAACAATTAGACTACAACCCCCTTCAATTCCTTAAACAATAACCTACAACCGTAAGCAGCGGTTTGGGAAATAACCAAATTACCAAAACCCTTTTTTACCTCCCTATCTTTAACCCCAGGGGCAATATCACCCGCAATCATTGAAGAAGTTAACCCCATCTGCATGGTTTGCAGTGTAAGGTTTAGGGTTGCCTCCAGTTGCCCTTGGAGTTCTTTGGTAACCATTGGGATTAAACTTTGAGTGAGCGATCGCACCATATTCCACAAGTGCTTCTTGCATTGTCTAGCAACAGCCTTCTGTTTCCATAATTCTGGATTATCCTGAAATTGGGATTTCCGGGAATCGTAGAACTCCCCCAACTTTTGCCCAATATCATTTTTGGTAAGAGCGTGTGCAGGTGCGATCGCATCCAAAACCCACAAATACAACTGGGAACGGCATAATTTAGAACCAGACCCAGTATTCATAGATTCCTTGTCCCCGCTGCTAAATTCATCTTTAGCCATCCCCAACCGTCGTTTAAATCGACCAACCGAGTCAAATCTCGTAATGGGTTAAATTTGGGAAATTAGTAAAGCTTGGGGTCTAACCCCAATACCAAATTGACTCATGGTTTGACGGTAAGGGGTAAATTGCACTTAATTTAATATTTCCAAGATTTCGTCACAAATGTGTGCCCAAATCCAAGAATAATGCACCCCAGTAGGTTCCAAAACCACAGCATCTGGTGCTAAAGCTAATAACTTCTTGACCCCATCAGCGTTAGCTTTAAAAGTTAAAGGGTCGTTATCTTTGGGACGTTTATTATCCCGAAAGTATGTCCTAAAATTTTTAGGAATTGAAGTTAATACCCAAGCAACGACGCTGTTTTTACAAACATCTAAACCGACAATTTGGTTCTTGCGTACTTAGCGTGCTAAAAAATTAATATATATATTAATTTTTTTGGAAAAGTTAATTATGAAGAGAATTTTAACTCAACTGTTGAATTTAGCTGAAGTAATAGTAGAATCAAGTCTACAAGAGGGTCAGACGTTAATTTTATCAGTAAGTAAAAAGGTTAAAAGCGCGGTGTGTCCACAGTGTGGTCAAAAGTCAGAAAAGTTACACCAAAATCAAAGATATTTAGTAAAAGATTTACCTATGGGAGATAAAGAAGTAATACTAAATGTAAATAGACGAAGATTTAAGTGTAAAAAATGTCGAAAAACATGAGCGTGAAGAACTAGATTTTGTGGGAACAAGAAAAGAGTATACGCACCGATATGCAGAAAATATAGTTAAGCAAATTATTAATAGTAATGTAAGTAATGTAGCGAAAAATAATGGATTAACTGATGTAGACGCGCGCGGCTTCTCGTAGAGAAGAGGTAAATTCGATGCTTGAGGATGTAGCTAAAAATATACTGCCCATAGATGTAAAAGATTTAAGGCGATTAGGGATAGACGAAATTAGTTTAGTTAAAGGACAAGGAAAATTTATTGTCGTATTAATAGATATAGATTCAGGAAAATTAATAGGCTTAGTAAAAGAACGAAAACAGATTGAAATCGAAAATGAAATGAGAAAGTGGGGAGAAACAGTTTTAGAGCAAATAGAAGAAGTCAGTATTGATATGACAGGAAATTATAAAAATTTAGTCAAAAAGATTTGCCCAAACGCTCTTGTTACAGTAGATAGGTTCCATGTAACCAAAATAGTACACTCAGAACTAAATCAAGCTAGAATAGCAGAAAAGAAAACAGCATCAGAATTAAATATCGAGTCGAGAGAAAAAGTATTTAACAGTTGAAAAAGCAATAAATATACAATATTAAAAGCAGAGGATAAGCTCACAGAAAAACAAAAAGAAAAATTAGATAAAATTAAAGAAGCTTCTCCTTTAATAGCTTGGATTCTTTAAAGGAAGATTTTCACAACATATTTGAATCCCATAAAGATTTAGGAACGGGAATGTTAGAGTTAATTGACTGGTTGAAAAAAGCTGCTCCTTATTATCAAAAAAGTGTGCAGACAATTAAACGGTGCTTTGGAGAAATAGTGGGATATTTTGAACGAAGAACTACGAATGGAGTAGTAGAAGGAATTAATAATAAATTGAAGCTGATAAAAATAAGTGGATTTGGCTTCAGAAATTTCCGCAATTTTGAAATTAGAGCTTTACTTTCGTGGCACTATAATATTAATTTAGCACGCTAAGTACGCAAGAACCGATTTAGCTAAGGTGGGGGTGGGTGGCTACCTTGGGAGGTTGTTACCGGAATTGGTTGAATAGGTTCTGTGGGGATTCATAATAGGGTGAATGGGATACAAATCATGAATTTGGACGCAAGCATTATGCCCCTACATTGAATTGGTATAAAAAGAGGGGTGTCCGTACCCCTTACCTGACATCTTGCACCTACATCAGAAACCGGGTAATTTCGGAATATTGACCTGTCAAAACCCTAATATGAAGAAGGTTTATAAACCCGGTTTCTCAGTGCTTATTGAATTTAGATTTAATTTGATTGACTTATGTACATAAAAAATATCAATTGATGCCAAATTACGGATTTACTGCTGGTTGATTAGAAAGGGGGTTTGAATGACCATTTTTCCCTTCCGATTCATAAACCTTAGTAACATTTTGGGAATTACGAATTAAACAACCATCTTCCATATCTACAATCCGATCAGCTATATCCAAAATTCGATTGTCGTGAGTCACCAACAAAATAGAACTTCCTTGTTCTTTAGCAAGACGCTGCATCAATTCCACAACATCCCGTCCCGATTGTTTATCTAAAGCTGCTGTGGGTTCATCTGCTAACACCAACGAGGGATTATTGACCAAAGCACGGGCAATAGCAATTCTTTGTTTTTGTCCCCCAGAAAGTTGATCTGGATAGTAATTTACTCTTTCTGCTAAACCAACTGCTTCTAACATCGAAGTTGATTTTATAATTGCTTTTTGCACAGAAACTTCTTCTTCTAATTCCACCGCCATTTGTACATTTTGCCTAGCGCTTAAGAAACCTAGTAAATTATGTGCTTGGAAAATAAAACCAATTTTGCGACGAATCTGTACTAATTGTTTTTGACTCGCTCCATATAGTTCTTCTCCTAAAAATTTAAGACTCCCCTGTTGCACAGACCGTAAACCACCAATCAAACTTAATAATGTAGTTTTACCAGAACCAGAAGGACCTGTCATGATGACAATTTCACCAGGATAAATCTCTAGGTTAATATCAAATAAAATCTGTCTTTTCAGGGAACCTTTACCATAGTAATGGTTGATATTTTTAATGGAAATTACAGGTTTTTGTGTCATGAAACAATCATAATTAATAAAAGTATTCACTATACTTTATGATATCTCTATTTTCTCTATACATTATGAAAAAGATTTAAAAAAAAGATTGTATATAGACTTACATCTTGCACAATTATCACAAGGATTAAGAAACCGGGCTTTTCAAGTTTACACCACTGTTTCCTATTCCCTGTTCCCTATTCCCTATTCCCTATGTTTCTTAGGAGTAGAGATATTTATTTTAAAAGATATCTGCTGGGTCAGCATAGCGTAATTTACGCACTGCCATAGCCCCAGAAATAAAGCACATTAAAATGGTTAAAATCAACATTAGTACTGCCCGTCCCAAATGCATAAACACAGGTAAAAGAGTAGCTTCTCTAGCTCTTTGATATAAAAATAAAGAAAAAGCAATTCCTGGAACATATCCCAAAACAGCTAAAATAAAAGCTTCCTGGATGATAACTATTAATAAATATTTTTGGGTATAACCTATTGCTTTAAGAGTGGCATATTCAACTAAATGGTCAGCTACTTCAGTGTAAAGAATTTGATATACAATTACGGTTCCCACAATAAAACCCATAATTGTTCCCAAGGTGAAAATAAAGCCAATTGCCGTACTACTTGCCCAAAAGTGTCGTTCAAAATCAATAAATTCTTGTTTAGTAAAAACCCTGACATCTGGGGTTAAATATTGTTTTAATTGTTGTGCTACTAATTTTTCATCGTTTCCTGGTTTTAATTTAATCAGTCCAATATCAATTAATCCTTTCTGGCGATTCAAGAACATGCGCAGAAAATTAATATCACTAGTAATTAAATTGCCATCTGCTCCAAAAGATGCACCCAATGTAAATAATCCACCTACTTTAATTAACTTTCTGCCAACTTCTGCCGTTACAGTTTTACCTTGTTCAAAATTAGCAGTAATGGGACCATATTCTTGACGAGAAGAACGGTCATATAATACAACATCAGGCAATTTTATTTTATCTAAATTTTCTCGGACACCAGGTAAATTTAAGATATTATGTTCTGGATTAATACCAATTACAAGAAGATTGCGAGGAATACCCGTGACTGGATTTTTCCAGCTAGCATAATTTAAATATATGGGATATACAGATTCTACAGCTGACAAATCTAAAGCTTTATATAATCTTCGCTGAGAAAACTTTTTCATCGACAATAAAGCACTAGATTGAGCATTAATTAAAACAATGTCAGCCTGCAAACTATTATGAAAGCGAACATTACTATAATACAAAGAATCTTGAAAACCAAGTTGCATAAACATGAGAATATCAGCAAAAGCAATTCCTGCCAAAGCCACAGCTAACCGAGTTTTTTCCCGCTTCAGTTGTAGCCAAGCTAGAGGTATTTTTTTACCAAATAGATTCATTTATTTTTGATGAATTATGAATTAGTAGGGGCGCAATGCTTGCGCCCAAAAATTATGAATTATCAATTAGTAGGGGCGCAATGCTTGCGCCCAATAATTATGAGTTACCAATTACCAATTACCAATTACCAATTACCAATTACCAATTACCAATTACCAATTACCAATTACCAATTACCCAAAAATTAAATATCAATTTTCACCAACACCTTGGCATAAGTTAAACCAGCAACGCGATCGCTATCTTGTGGAGGGAGGGAAATTTTCACCTCTACAACTCTGGCATCAACATCGGCTGCAGGATCTGTAAACAGCACATCTTTTTTGCCAATTTTTCTGCCAATTTCGGTAACAGTTCCCTTTAATTCCTCACTAAAAGCACCGTTATCGCTGATAATGGTAGCTTGTTGCCCCAGACGCACCTTACCGATGCTATCTTCAGGAACTTCAGCAATAACTATCATTTCATCTGTGCGTCCAATTTCAGCAATACCATTAGGAGTAATAGTTTCTCCAGCTTTAGTATGAACTTTTAAAACTTCTCCAGCTACTGGTGCAGTGACATAGCTTAATTTCAGTTGTGCTTCTGCCCCTTTAACAACAGCGATTGCATTATTTACCTGTGCTTGTGCCATTTGTACGTTGCTGGGACGAACTTCTTGGAGTCTTTTGAGTCTGGCTTTTTCTTGTTCAATTTGCCTTCCCAAACTAGCTATAGTACGCTCCCGATTCACTTTCGCTTCTACCAATTGTTCTTTTAAAGTTGCCAGGGTTTTTTCTTGATTTGCCTTAGCTTCAGCAATTTGTTGTTGTAGGGTAGCAATAATCTGGGAGCGAGTCGCTTGACTTTCTATTACCTGTTGATTAGTAGTTTGTAAACCCAACAGCCTTCTATCCCGTTCTTGGGCAGAAATCGCACCTTCTTTGTACAACATCTCATAGCGCTGTAGTTCAACTCTAGCATTACGTTGTTCAGCCTGAATTCTAGCCAGAGTAGCCCGAGAAGCATTTTTTTGTCCCTCCAATTCAGCTTTGAGACGATTAATCATTGCTTGCAGAGCGACACCCTCCCCCCGTAACTGCGCTTCTATACGGGCAATAGTAGCTTTTTGAGCATCCTTTTCCCCAGCTAACTCCGCTTGCAAACGGGCAATAACAGCACCTTGAGCTTGAATATCTCTGGGTGAGGCAACATTAACATTAGTTAAATTAGCACGGGCTTCTTGCAGTTTGGCTTTTGACTCTTCCAATGCTGCTTTGTTACTGGCATAATTATCTAAAATGGCAATCACTTCATCTTTGCGAACCCGTTGCCCCTCCTTAACTATAACTTCCTGTACCCGTGATGATGCTTGCAATCCCGAAGTGGGAGCCGAAAGTTTAATTACTGCTCCTCGTGGTTCCAATCGTCCCACCGCGTTAACGCTACTAATAATAGGATTAGTGGGTACAGGGGAATTAAATTGCTTAAGTTGCTCCATTCTAGCTATAGTTAGTGCCCCAGCTGCGATAGCTACTGGTAATGCAACAGCCACACCCCACCAAAGATTAGGCTTCTCCAGGGGCTGCTCAATAAACCTTGACTTCTCTCTCACCCTTGACATGGTATTTTGCCCGTTGCTTTGTGTGTTACTGAGGGAAGGAAAAACATGATTCATTCGACAAACAACCAGCCAGGGATTGCAAGGCAGTAAAAATTTACTGCCCAAGAGACATCAAAGCGCTACAATAATCACAGACGCTTTTAAATCAAGCTGGCTATTTTAGTAAATTTGATTAAAACTGAAATGCGATAGAGCTATAAGGGTAGAGTTTCATAGGTAGAACCTATGACTTCATCCTTGGTGAAAATTTCCCCATTCTGATGAGACATTGCCTGGTTGCTATGATGCTGTGGAGTGTGCAGGCATTATGTTACTACCTTCTCTTAAGTCAGCAACAATTATCCTAACCTCTGGATAAATACAGATATTGTTTGTCAAAATATTGCCAAAATTTCAACAGTGGAGGTTCTATGCATAAAAGTACAATAGAAGATGAAAAACCAGCTGCTGTCGTTGCTGACAAATATATTTTTGAGGAAGCAAACCTTCCTTAAGTCAGTCAACAACCAAGTAAAAGTTTTTTGTCAAATAAAACATAGACGACATTGCAGTTCCCCAATTTTCTACTCAACCTGTTAACTTTGTACAGTTTTATAAACCTACTCAGAAATAAGACAACAAATCATCTTTGGAATTACCCTCCAAAGACCTTATTGTTATAATAGTTGCTGTTTTTTTGACTCCATCAAACTCTCGTTAAAAGAATTCTACATGCACAAGTTAGCAGAAAACGTAACAGAACCTACAGATGGGGAAATGGAAACGTAGGGGCGGGGTTTCCCCGCCCATGGGTTGCCCCGCCCATGGGTTGCCCCGCCCATGGGTTTCCTCCCCTCTTGGGCGCAAGCATTGCGCCCCTACACACTCTGCGCCTCTTGGGCGCAAGCTTTGCGCCCCTACACACTCCACGCCTTCTGGGCGCAAGCATTGCGCCCCTACGGACTCTGCGCCTCATAACTGTTTTGTCGAGGTTAACGAAAATTGGATAATTCCGCTGGCAAATCGAATAAAACTGTGGTCATATAATTGTCAGCCCAAGCTGTACCAAAGGCTTTTTCCAATACTCGACGGGTTTTATCATTTTTTTGTTGTTTAGTGCAATAGTTGTGTTGTCCGGCGAGAATTTGCATCTTTTCTTCTGGGGAAACGGGTTGGGATGCGATCGCTTGGGTACAGTGAATTTCTAGAAAATCTTGTACTCGTAACAAAAATGTGTTTTCTTCTTTGAAAGAAGTGGGACGAATAAATAAGCAAAATTCCGAAAAGATATCTCCCCATTCTGGTAATGCACGTGGTTGAGAAAAATTGGGTTTAGGAAGTGCAGATAGTGCCCTGGTGTAAAGAGTTGGTAAGTTTCTAGTACCATTGAGGGGAGAAAGATCCACAATTGCAGCACTAATTTGACCTCTACCGCAGACTAAATCGCAACCAAACATTGGCAGGTCGTATTCTGGATGGGGAAACATCACACAGTGCAAAATATCCAGTCCCTGACCCACTTTTGCCAGTTCTAGGTGCATTTTCCGAAATTGAGGTGCTTGATAACAACGGTTTTCAATCGTCAGCTTTTCGCCTTCAAGCTTACCTTCAACATATCCCAATTGATCTGGCAAATTGTAGGGCGATAGTTGGAGGTGCTTATGCCAAGCAGCTTCAATGCAGTCAGCCAGTTGACGAATTAGGGAGTGTTGTTGTTCCCGCAGTGAGGGGGTAGAAGTACTGGACATAATTTCACTCTCTCAAAATTATCTAGTTGCCAGTCTACAGCCCAGTGTGTTCCCCTTGATAAAGCTTGCAACATATTGACACTTCTTGATCATAAGTTGTGAATTATGAGTTATGAGTTATGAGTCACGAGTGAATAACTCCTGTAGGGGCACAGCAGTGCTGTGCCCCTACTAACTATTATTTCAAGCTGCGGATAGGGATTGTTTAGTTTCCCTTAGGAGTGATTTTGGATCGACAGATTCCAACTCCCCCTGTTTAATAGTCCAGCAGTTGTCTGCGATCGCTAGCATATCTCCAGCATCGTGGGTAACTACCAATAGTGTCCAATTTTTTTTCAGTTTTGCTAATAAACTTACCAACTGTTGGCGCATTGACCAATCTAAGCCAGCTGTGGGTTCATCCAATAGCAATAAGTTGGGCTGACGAATTAATTGCACTGCTAAAGCCAAACGTCGTTGCTGTCCTCCGCTTAAAGCATGGGGTGAGTTACTTAGGGATAAATGCTCCAATCCTACTTCAGTTAATGCCTGCTTAACTCGCTCAGTGCCTAATTCTGGATGTCCCAACCGTAATTCTTCTAAAATTGTACCACCACAAAAATGCCGTTCAGGAAACTGAAACACTAACCCCGCTAATTGTTGCAGTTGCTCGGATATCAGCTTTTGTTCCCGCCAGAATACAGCACCTGATGTTGGTTGGGCAAGTCCAGATAAAATTTCTAAGAAGGTACTTTTACCAGAACCACTCGGTCCAATAATCAAACCTAAATGCTGTGGTGCTAAGTCCAAATTTACTGATTTGAGTATCGCTGTGGGGGTGGCGGTGGGATGATAAGTTAAATTTCTAATATGGAGCATTTGTTAATATTACCTAAAATAAACCAACTTCCTGATTTAGTAAACACAAGCACAACGACAAAAATCCGAAAACATAGTGCCTTACCTAAGGTAACACCCTCTAGCTCAAACTCTCTGTGTTTAGAGACTACCATCAAAGATAACTTTTTTAGATAGAAAGCTTTTCTTGTTCTGGGAGAAAATATAAATTTAATACTAATTTGAAAAAAGAATGCGACACATGATTGGTTGGTAGGCTGGGGAAACCGCAGCCTAAAATTCTATCTGTTGCAATAATTTTTTGATTTGGTATTAGGAACGCAGTACACACAAAGAGTTTTCTCCCTGATTAGGAGTAAAATATGATGCCAATTCCGTAAGTCTTATTCTATTGTGACAAATCTATACCCTGGTGATGACTATAATCTACATGGGAACCATGAAAACTTAAAGTAGTCAAAGTTTCTATAAAATTTTGGTTTCAACATACACCGGTGCAGGTCAACTTTTTTGCATTATAAGTAACCCATAAAACAATTCCAACCGTAATTATTCTGGGTCAAACTATGATTAAACCTTTCTTACTATGGCAGTCAATTGGATCTGCGAAACTGATTCGGTTTGTCAACGTCGCTTTTGCCACAACCCTCTTCCTGCAATTATGGGTAAATCCCTCTGTAGCTGATGATCCATTTCGCACCCGTAACCAACGTAAAATTGGTGACGAAACCGAAGCCGCATTTAAAGCTATTTTCCAAAAAGGTGACTATTCAGGAGCAAAAGACTACTTACAACAGGCAATATCCAAGGAACCTAACGAACCCCTAGCTTATGCTATGAAGGCATCTTTGGCATACAGTAATGAAAATTGGTCGGCGCTGGACATCTACAGTACCAAAACCCGTGAAACAGCAGAAAAGCTAATTTCTACCGACCCTTTACGTGGCAATTTATACGCTGCTGTAGGTCATTTTTTAGAGGGAGCATTAACTTTAGTGCGTCAGGGAACAGTTAAAGGTGCGCCCCAAGCTCTAAGTAAACTACGACAAGTCTACCAACATTTAGACAAAGCAGAAGCAATTGACAAAAATGATCCAGAACTGAATTTGCTCAAAGGGTATATGGATTTAATGTTAGCGGTAAATCTGCCATTTGCTAACCCCGAAGATGCAATTGCAAAATTAGAGAAAAATGCTGCTCCTGATTATCTTGTAAATCGGGGTATTTCCCTAGCTTACCGAGATTTGAAAAAATATTCCCAAGCTCTTGATTATGCTAATCGGGCTTTAAAAGTCACCTCTGATAACCCAGAACTATATTATCTTAAGGCACAAATTCTGCGGGCACAAGCGAACAGACAAAAAAATCAACAACTGATGCAGGATGCGATCGCACTTTTTGACAAAGCACTCGCCAAGAAATCTCAACTCCCAGATAGCATGGTAAAACAAATAAAACGAGAACGCCGCAAAGCTAACGAAAACCTGATCGCAATGAGGAATTAACATTTAACAGGGCGGGGAAACCCCGCCGGGCGCGGAAACCGCGCCCCTACTTTCCATCTCCCCATCTCCCCCTCTCCCCCTCTCCCCCATTTTCCGGGCGGGGAAACCCCGCCGGGCGCGGAAACCGCGCCCCTACTTCCCATCTCCCCATCTCCCCCTCTCCCCCTCTCCCCATCTTCTTCTACAATGGATTTGTTATTTGAGTAATTTTTAAGATATATAAAGGGAATGCAAATACATTTCCGTGAAATTAACCCCTTTGATGTCTGGATTTGGCTGAAGTTCAGCACCGTTCCCTCTGAACGGGAAAAGCAGTTTGTAGAAGAATTGTTTGATTCCTGGTTTTACCTGGGGAAATTGGGGGCATTTAATGCTGAAAATCTCCAGGTACAGGAAACTGGACTTGATATTAGCTATATGGATTACGATTCCCAAGGTTATGACAAAAGCCTGTTAGCGCTAATGCATAATATGGGAGAATTTGAATATCAAGGTCAGTGGGCGCGTTGTTGGTTTGATTTGGGAACTTCTGATGCGATCGCCCTGGATATCTTAATTAACGCTGTGCAACAGCTTGGTGCTGAGTATGTCACCATTGAAGAGGTCTACATTGGCGGCGAAAATCCAGATTGGCTGATCGAACAAAGTGATCATCATCAATCATTTATTTATGATAATTAGCGATAACAATGCACAAACCAGGTGAAATTCGCCTTATAACTTTGGGATTAATTCGGGATGGCGAACGCACATTCCTCTCCCAAGGTTACGATCCCGTAAAACAAGAGACTTTTTACCGGGCTATGGGTGGCGGTGTAGAATTTGGAGAAACTAGTTTTGTCGCCCTCCAACGGGAGTTTCAAGAAGAAATCCAAGCGGAATTAACCAATATTAGCTACTTAGATTGCTTAGAAAATATTTACACCTACAATGGTGAACCTGGTCATGAAATCATTCAACTATATGAATGCGATTTTGTCGATGCCAAGTTTTACCAATTGGAAAGTTTAATCTTCAATGAAGGTAAACGCCAAAAAACGGCATTATGGGTAGAAATTAGTCGCCTCAAATCTGGAGAACTTAGATTAGTTCCAGAGCAATTTTTTGATTATTTGTAATTACCTGATATTTGCCAAAAGACCAAGTTGATAGGGGCGCGGTTTCCGCGCCCCTACAATTGGATCTGTTGCAAATATTTTTTGATTTGGTTTTATTCACATTAACTTGCAATTAACCTTTGCATAACTATATTGGCTTACATTTATGCAAATATGAGATGTTGTTTATTAAATAAAACGAAATGTAAAGCATTGTAACAACAGCAACATTTTATTTAATTTCAAATCCTCTAAAGTCAATTAAAATCAGATATAGATACTAAATCCAAGCTATATATGGCAAGGATAGTAGCCCCTGAGTGTAGAGTAACTGACTATAGATGATTGTGGAATTTATTAAACAGACACTGACAAGTAAAATACAAGGTTGCTATTAAAAAAGTCAAAAATAAACATATCTAAAATATATTCTTAAGATTTTTTTTATTATTTGGTAACATAGTAGACATATTTAAATTGTTAAGTCAGTTTAAATGAAAGTATAAAGAGCATGAAATAAAAAAAGTAGTGAAAAGCTCTATTTTAGGATTGCTCTGTTGAACCTGCAAATATCAATATTATTTTTGCCAATATTAGTGGTAATTAGAATGATGAATAATCAATTAGGTATTGAAACTTCGGCTGCTGTTGTAATTACTGAAAATCTCAATCTTGGAGAAAGAAATAAAAACCAATTACACCCAGTTAAATTTGATTTATTGTGTCCCCTACGTCAATGGCTAGATTCTTTAGAAATTCAGAATCGCAAACTTGCTAAATTTATCGCCAAGCTAATTCCAGCACAATGTCCATTTGAACGGGATATTATCATTTTTGGTCGTAAAGTTGCTCATATTCCCCCCATGTGCAAGTTAAATCCCTTGTATGAGCAATTAGTATTTCTACGTTTTCGCGCTTTGTGCTATTTAGTAGATCAGTGTGGTGAGGATATTCAATCCTACTGCTAAAAACTACTAATAGCAAAGACGGTATGAACATTAAAATTGAGCATCAACCTACTTCTGAACGCCTCAATGAATTAGGTGTATTTAAATGGGGAATTTGGCAAAAAGAAGCATCCAAATTCCCTTGGACTTACGATTCTCAAGAAACTTGTTACTTCTTAGAAGGTGATGTTATTGTCACTCCTGATGGTGGACAACCAGTGCAAATGGGTAAAGGTGATTTAGTGACTTTTCCCGCTGGAATGTCTTGTACATGGGAGATTCGGAGTGATGTGAAAAAGCACTATATTTTTGAATAATTAGTAGGGGCGCAATGCTTGCGCCCAGCAGTTAGGAGTTAGGAGTTACCAATTTTTAATTTTTAATTTTTAATTTTTAATTTTTTTAGAAGTTAGCAATTTTTAATTTTTAATTGTTTTAGTATGTCATAAACATTTATAAAATAATATAAAGTGAAAAATGCTCAATTACTTGACAAGGACGCTGATTTGAAAATGTTACTGCATTTGAGTACCTGGCAGGAAGTCGAAACTTATTTAGAGCAATCTCGTGGTATTATTATTCCTATTGGTTCCACAGAACAGCACGGACCAACGGGATTAATTGGTACTGATGCCATTTGTGCAGAGGCGATCGCTCATGGTGTGGGTGAAGCTACCCATGCATTAGTTGCACCGACAATCAATGTGGGTATGGCACTCCATCATACAGGATTTCCGGGTACAATTAGTCTGCGTCCTAGCACGATGATTCAAGTGGTACGAGATTATATTACCTCCTTAACTAAGGCTGGTTTTACGAAGTTTTACTTTATCAATGGACATGGGGGTAATGTCGCCACTCTTAGGGCTGCTTTTGCAGAGACTTACGCATATTTGGAAGATGTGCAGATTTCCCATGCTTCTGAGGTGCAATGTCAAGTGGCAAATTGGTTTATGAGTAAATCTGTATACAAGTTAGCTCATGAATTATACGGTGATGAAGAAGGTTCCCATGCAACTCCTAGTGAGGTGGCTGTTACCCAGTATGTGTATCCGGAAGCTATTAAGGAAGCACCATTGTCTCCACAGGTGAATGATAAACATGGTATTTACGGTGCGACGGACTTTCGTAGGCGTTATCCAGATGGTAGGATGGGTTCAAATCCAGCACTGGCTACCCCCGAACATGGAAAGCAATTTTATGATTTGGCGGTGAAGGAACTTAGTAGTGGGTATTTGGAGTTTGTGAGTGCCGAGTAAGAGAAACCGGGTTTGGAGTTGGTGGAATGTTGAATATAGCAGTTTTCAGTTGGGTGTAATACAGACTTAACCTCACCCCGGCTAAAGCCACCCCTCTCCTTGCTATAGACACGTAGCGCAAAGCGCATCCCGAAGGGTAGTGGCTTCCCGTAGGGTAGGAGAGGGGAAGGGGGTGAGGTTTTATTGTGTACCACTCTACGAGAAGCCGCTGTACGCGTCTACACTCAACTGAAAAGCGCTATATTCTCGTACACAAGCTACAGACTTGTAGTCGCTTTTGCAAGTAACTACAAGCCTGCTGTTTGTTAGATATTATTTTTTACTTTCTCAAATGTTTGGAGGATTCTCCAAGAAATTTGGCGGGGGAGTAGTACGACCATTACCACCAACTGCTGGTATTACCGCTATTTCATCTGTAGCAGTACCATCACCCCTATCAGTCACGGAATTTTCATCACCGGGATGTCCATTGGGAACGTGCAACTGTGGGTGATCAAAGGGTGCTTTCTCTAAACGGACTCGCTCATCGGTGAGTGCTTTTAAGAAAGCGACCAAATCAGCTCTTTTATTCGCATCATTTAGTAGGTCGTCCGTCAGACCTCCTCCTGGACCAGGTCTACCGTCCAAGATGCCGAGACCACCAAAGTTACCACCACGAGCGTAAAATTCTACTACTTGCTCTAAAGTCGCTAACCCACCGTTATGCATATATGGAGCTGTGAGTTCCACGTTACGGAGTCCAGGTGATTTAAATCTTCCCGTACCGTCGCTACCAGGATCATCCGTGGGTTCTCTGACGCCAATGCTGAAGAAGCCACCTCTAAAACCTACACTACCGTTAGAAAGACGCGCCGAAGCTCTAGTGAATTCTGGAGCAGTATGGCAGAAGTTACATCCATTATTGTTAAACAAAGCCAGACCTCTTTGCTGCGCTTCGCTCAGAGCAGTGGTATCTCCTTCCTGGAACTTGTCAAAAGGTGTCTGGTCAGATACAAGGGTAAATTCGTACTCTTGTATTGCTAACCCAAACAACAAGGGGAAGTTGTACTCCATTAGCGTATACTCGTTGGTGTCCACCGGACCCCCTGGTTGTTCGACGATAGTTGGTTCACCGGTGTCAGGATCGACGCGGATGATCATATTTGATGATTTCCACCATTCATCCCGAAAGGCTTTGCGAATTAGATCCTCGTAGGTGTTTGCTTTCAGACCGGTGTCAGGGAATCTACTTTCCGGACCTAAAACACTGTCGTCCGCAGCTACAACTTGCTGAGCTAAGGGTCTGAGGGAACGTATTTTCTTACCTAGTTTTCTGGCTAACTTCTGACCAGCCTTTTTAGGTTTTTTGACATCACCAAACTTATCACCGATTTCTTCAAAGGTACGACCACCAGCAGACATCTCAAATGAACTGAGTGGTGGTCCTACTGCTTGGGAAGCTAGAGAAGAATTTTCTAGCTGAATTTGTGTAAATTCTAATTGGCTTGGTGTTTTTGCCTTGATCACAAAAGCATCGGGGTCTTCATTACCCGATATATTCACCCCATTAAAGGTGTCTTTGGCGCGACCATCCCAAAACTGGAGTTTGTTAAAGACTGCATTAATTACACTTGGTGTATTACGTGGCTCAACTCGACGGGTGTTGACGCCATTGACTTGAAAGCCGTCGGGATCTGGTTGTACTGTAACTACATCTTCTGGTTGACCGGGAACCACATCTACAAATTCAGTATTGAAAACCCCTTGGGAAGAAGCTACATCGTTAGTAGTAAATACAACCGCTGAATCTCTGTCCTTGGGGTCTGACAGTTGATGAAATGGAAAATCTGCCAAGGTGAGTTGGTAGTTGGGATTACTACCTATTTGGAAAGTTGTATCTTTGACTTGAGCCAAAAGACCAGGACTAATCTGATTCTTGGATCTATTGTCAGCTCCTGCATGGAAGTGACAAGTAGCACAGGAAGTTATCCCATCGCTACCAACCTGCTCATCCCAGAAAAGGGATTTTCCTAGCTGGATTGCAGCGTTTTCGTCTTTAATAAATTCTCCAAGATTGTCAGGCTTGGGAATCGCCACATCCTTTAGGGATTGTGGTGTAGTTTGGGCTGAGACAAAACTTCCACTAGCGATCGCCAGAGAAACTGTGACGAAAATTGCTAGAGGGCGGGTAAGTCTTTTTGATACTACGAGTTTCAACTTAAATCTTATGTAAAATAAGACAGCTGGAAACAGTACCAGTATTATTACTATTGCAAGGTTCCTGGATATCATTACTTGCTTACCTGGTAAATGCTTATACCTAATAAGTAGAATTTGGCGTTGCATTATTATTAATTATTGGAGGATATCATCCAATAATTAAGCAACGCCTGGAATTATTGAGCAGAAAAGATGCATCAATTCTTACAATAGCAAGATAATATATTTCTAGTAGGTTTACATATTAATTTATGTAAATTTAATATCAATTAATATATATACTTAAATAAAAATACTTAGGTTGTATTTGAGATTTAATTTAGAAGCAAAACTCCCTTTTGTGCGACTCTGGGGAAAGAAAAATAAGGGGAGTAGTCAGGCTTGGTGCGTTAACATTGCTGCGTAATGCACCCTACAAGCTTAGGGGAAAGAAGCTCAATCAAAAAATATAACTCCCCATGTATGAGTAAGGGCACGGCATCCACAATCTCTGGTGTATATAGAATAATATTACAAGCACCGTGCCCTTGAACGGGGAATAGGTTCAATCAAAAAATATAATCCCTCCCTGTATGAGTAGGGGCACGGCATCCACAATCTCTCGGTCTATAGAATAATATTACAAGCGCCGTGCCCTTGCAGGGGGCATCCACAATCTCTCGGTCTATAGAATAATATTACAAGCGCCGTGCCCTTGAACGGGGAATAGGTTCAATCAAAAAATATAATCTCTCGGTATATATAGCGAATTTCAGTTGAATAGAATACAAATTAACCTCACCCCCTTCCCCTCTCCGAAGTTGCAAAGAGGGGTGCGGTCGGCGGGGTGAGGTTCTGAAACTGTACTGCACTCAACCGAAAACCGCTATAGTAAGGGCACGGCATCCATAGCTCTGGTGTTTATAGAATAACATTGCCGACGCCGTGCCCCTACTGACGCCCTATAGACGCCAACGCACACATCGAAGGCTGAAGCCAAGACAAAATACCAGAAAAAGTCCGTGTTATCTGGTAAATTGCAGCAATGTCATTTATCCCAATAACCCACCTTGAAATAAATTTTAAGGAACCAACAAACTAAGTACGTTAAAACTAACAACTTGCACTCCTATGCGATAACCAGGAGGCATCCCCTCCAAACCCTAGTTACCAGCGTGACGCTGGTAACTAGAACATAGGGACCTCTGACTCTTGTTGAGAATGGTGCAAGTTGTTAGTTAAAACATACTGAAAATCTTACCTAGCGCCATGGATTCAGCAACGCCTATTTTCTTATATTTTTTGCGGATTTTACGGTTCCTATGTTGTAATCATAGTACGAAAGCATCTAAATTTGTGAGTGTTTATGGCGGACGAAGAAAGAATTTGGATTGTAACTGATGAAATTCCTGAAAAATCCGTTGCTGATGGTAGTAAGGGTGGAAATAACACAGGAGGAAGCTGGGGAGACGAAACGAGAACTGGGTAAATTTGGGGTTACAACTTACAAATTAACTTACAAATTAACCGCTTCGTTGTTATCCCACCTCGGAATCAATTCCGAGTCTAATAAACAAAGTCTAGTAAACTAGACTAGTATTGAGTGCGTTTTTAACGTACTTTGTCTATTAGCCTGGGATTTTAATCCTAGGTGGGTAAATTTGGGGTTACAACTTACAAATTAACTTACAAATTAACCGCTTCGTTGTTATCCCACCTCGGAATCAATTCCGAGTCTAATAAACAAAGTCTAGTAAACTAGATTAGTATTGAGTGGGTTTTAACGTACTTCGTCTATTAGCCTGGGATTTTAATCCTAGGTGGCTGAAATTATGCACCTACGATTTCCTTCCCTATATCTACCCGACTCTGTTGTTGATATTCCTCCAACGTAAACGAATCTACCTGAATCGCATCATTCCTCAGCATCTCTGCTTCATAAATTAACTCCGCTTCCTCCCTACTAATCAACCTCGCTGTTAAAGCTTCTGTAATTAACTGTTCCGGTCTTTTCTGTGGTAACTTACCAGAACGAATCCCATTTTTGATAGTCTTGATAATTGGTTCCGCTTGGGATGACAGCAAAAATGCTTTTTCCATCCTTCCCAATGCTTCCTCTCCAGAGGTGGGAATATAAATACCCTGGGTGAGTCTGTCTCTTTGTTCTCCTGGAGTTTGCAGACTGCGAGCAATTTTGCTACCAAGTTCATCTGCGGGTTGTACACCAATCGGATTGATTCGCCACCACCAACCGACAATTCGCAACAATCCACCAACAACAGGTATAGACCAATTCTCAAAAATTCCCTCAAAACCTTTCTGAATCTGAGCAAAACTATACTGCATCGCCCAACGCACAAAAGGTAAGTCCTCCTGTTTACAACCTTCCTCCTCAAATCTACGGAGGGTAGCCGTTGCCAAATACATCCAGGAAAGAATGTCAGCAAAGCGTCCGGTGAGGTTTTCTCGTCGCTTCAGGGTTCCTCCAAAGCTAAATAACGCCAAATCCGTCATCAAGGCAAAGGTTGCAGATGCCCATTCCAGTTTACGATAATATGACGCTGTTATTCCCCCGAAAGGAGGAGCTAAATAACCACGGGAAATACTGAGGAATACTGTCCGAAAAGCATTGCGTATAGTTAAACCAAGATGATGCCACAAAGCAGTATCAAAAGCCTGAATATCCCCTTGATTTAAAGCCTCAATTTCTGCATAAACATAGGGATGACAGCGAATCGCACCCTGACCAAAAATCATCATGGTGCGGGTGAGAATATTTGCCCCTTCCACAGTAATAGAAATGGGAGTAGCTGTATAAATATTCGCTAATAGGTTTCTTTCTCCCCGACAAATTCCCGCACCTCCCATGATGTCCATCCCATCATTGATAATTTGACGGGAGAGTTCGGTGAGATTGTATTTTGCGATCGCCGAAATTACTGCTGGTTGTTCACCTTTATCCACCGCACCACAGGTATAGGTGCGTGCTGCATCCATCAGATAAGTTAAACCACCAATTCTGGCTAGAGGTTCCTCAACTCCTTCAAATTTACCGATGGGTAAACCAAATTGCCGTCTGACTATAGTATAAGCCCCGGTGACTCTTGATACCAGTTTTGCTACCCCTGTACAAGTAGCCGGGAAACTAATTCCCCTACCTCCAGCAAGGGACTGCATTAACATTTTCCAACCTTGACCAGCTTGTTCTACACCGCCAATAATCTGGTCTATAGACACTACCACATCATGTCCCTGGGTGGGAGAATTGTAAAAAGGTACGCCCATGGGGTCATGTCTTCGTTCTAAAACTACCCCTGGTGTATCCGTAGGAATCAAGGCACAAGTAATACCTACATCTTCCCCTTTTTCTAAGAGATTTTCCGGGTCACGCAGTCGAAACGCCAATCCTAACAGAGTTGCGATCGCACCCAAGGTAATATAACGCTTATTCCAATTCAAGCGCAGATACAGTTGACCATCTTCCCCTTGGAAAACCACCCCTTCCGATTTAATACTAGCTGCATCAGAACCCGCATTAGGTTCGGTGAGTGCAAAACAGGGAATTTCCTCTCCCCTAGCGAGACGGGGTAAATAATAGTCCTTTTGCGGAACAGTTCCATAACGCAGTAACAACTTTGCTGGACCAAGGGAATTTGGTACACTCACGGTAGCCACATGGGTAAAGGAACGGGATGCTAACTTGGTCATCACGGTACTATATGCAAAATTAGAAAATCCCAAACCCCCATATTCTTGGGGAATCATCATTCCGAAAAACCGTTCCTGTTTGAGATAGTCCCATACTTTTGGTGGTAAATCCTTGCGACGGTAAATTTCCCAATCACTTGCCATCCTGCAGACTTGTTCCACCGGACCATCAAGAAATTCTTGTAATTCTGGTGTTACTTGGGGATAAGGTTCATTCTTAATCCTGTCAAAATCAGGTTTACCAGAAAAGAACTCACCATCAACCCAGACATTCCCCGCTTCAATTGCAGCTTTTTCTGTATCGGAAATTCTTGGTAAAACCTGAAAGTATTGGATGGCTTTAATTATCGGGGATGTGATGAGGGTTTGTCGCAACATGGGGATATTTAGCACCACAGCTACCATAGCAAACATCACCCACAGCCAAATTGGTGCATTTCCCACTGCTAACACAGCTACACCATACAACGACCATACCCATAACGGCACTCCTACATAACCCAGTATCAAGAAAAGGGAAATTAGCACCAAAGTGACAATTATCGGATTTGCAAAGAATAAGTTCATATTTTGACTCCACATAATTTATATAGATACAAGTTCCTACTCCTGTCCTGCTAGAGGGGGAAGAGGGGGAAGAGGGGGAGAAATTTTTATCGGTAATCTTAGAACCAGAAGGGAGTAGTTGCGCTACCTTTCCTTCAGCGGAATAGTTTTTTGAGGGATAACCGTTCGCTTAGCGGAACAACAAAAGCAAAAAACTGGGTTTCTAAACACAAAATTTAGAGTTTTACCATTATTCATTCTCAAGAGACCTGGTTTTTAACCGAGGTGCATTCCGGTGTGGATATAACCGTTCCGTTATGAGAATAGCTTTTTGGGAAATAGAACCCTTAGTATAGCGCTATAGTTTTTTGGGAAATAGAACCCTTAGTATAGCGCTATAGTTTTTTGGGGATAATGGAGTTAGAGAAACCGGGTTTGTGAAGAAATTTACCTGTAAAATCCTAATTTTTGCTTGAGAAACCCGGTTTCTGACATTAGGTTAAATCGGGTAAAGGAAAAAAATAGCGCTATAGTTTTTGGGGATATAACCGTTTTGTTATGAGAATAGTTTTTGGGGGATATAGCATTCCCTGACTATAGCGCTATAGTTTTTTGGGGATAATGGAATGGAGTTAGAGAAACCGGGTTTGTGAAGAAATTTACTTGTAAAATCCTAATTTTTGCTTGAGAAACCCGGTTTCTGACATTAGGTTAAATCGGGTAAACGAAAAAATGTGTGGGAGAACCAAAATACTTATTACTTATTACTTATTACTTATTACTTATCATTTTCCCACAGTCTTTTTCACTCACCCGATTAAATCCCCTCCAATACCGCAGCAGCACCCATTCCACCACCAATACACATAGCAATCAAACCGTAACGAATGCCTCGACGCTTCATTTCCTGTAGAATAGTTGCAGTTAACTTGGCACCCGTACAACCCAAAGGATGACCCAGAGCGATCGCACCACCATTAACATTGATAATCTCTTCATTTAAACCGAGTTTGCGAATTACTGCTAAACTTTGAGCAGCAAAGGCTTCATTGAGTTCAATTAAGCCAATATCCTCCAAGGTTAAACCTACTTGGTGCAACACCTTCGGTACAGCTATAACTGGACCAATACCCATAATTTCCGGTGGTACTCCCGCAACAGCAAATCCCAATAACTTAGCCAGGGGTTGCACACCCAATTTATTAACCATCTCCTCACTCATAATTACGGCAGCAGCAGCACCATCAGAAGTTTGGGATGAGTTACCTGCAGTTACCGTACCATTAACCCTAAATACTGGTTTTAATTGTGCCAAAGCTTCCAAACTGGTATCGGGACGAGGACCCTCATCTACTTGAAATACCTTGTCTATCTGCTGGGGTTTACCGTCAATATAGAGAGTTTCTCGTACTGTCAAAGGTATAATTTCTTGCTCAAACTTGCCCTGTTGAATCGCTGCTAATGCCCGTTGGTGCGATCGCAAAGCAAAGGCATCTTGATCCTCACGGGAGATATGATATTCCTGAGCGACATTTTCCGCAGTAATTCCCATACTACAGTAAGCTTGGGGAGCTTCGGCAATCATTTCCGGGTTGGGGGCTAAATAATCTCCTCCCATGGGAATCAAACTCATAGATTCTGCACCACCAGCAACAATTACCTCTGCATGTCCTGCTATAATTGCTTGGTGAGCCATCGCAATGGTTTGAATCCCTGAAGAACAGAAGCGGTTAACGGTGCAGCCTGGGACTGAATCTGGTAATCCCGCACGTTGGGCTATGACTCTTCCCAGGTTAAACCCCTGTTCGGCTTCTGGGAAAGCGCAGCCAATGATGATATCATCAACTTGTGACGGTTCTAGTCCTTTGACTCGTTCAATAGCAGCTTTAACTACAGCTGCTCCCATGTCATCTGGACGCATATGGCGTAAACTACCCCGTGGGGCTTTTCCCACAGCAGTCCGCACACTACTGACTATATAAGCTTCTTTCATAGTTATTTCCCAAATTTGATTTTTTCGAGTTTCACCCAGAGAAACGAGAAAAGACTTTTCTATCAAGACCTACCCAAAAACTCTCTCAAACTCTCTTCTCTTTGCGTTCTTTGCGTCTTTGCGGTTCATTTTCTTCTTTCTAGTTACCAGACTGAGTCTGGTAACGAGGGTTTGGAGATTCTACCTCCTGTTATTAGAACTGGTGCAAGTTGTTAGATTTATGCTAGTTGCGTAGTGGTTTCTTCGTCTTCAACATGTGAGCAATTCGTTGTTGAGTTTCTGCTTTCTGTAACAGAGGTGTAAACATCTCCCGTTCCAATTCCAGCAGATAATCTTCATCAACCAGAGATGGTGCTGATAATTCCCCACCCGTGATGACGTAAGCTAGACGATTAGCAAGATAGCGGTCATACTCAGTGATATAACCTCCTTGTTGCATAATGTAAGCTGCGTGTTCCAAAATAGCTCTCGCAGGACGACCAAGTACCATAATCGGGTTACGATGGGGTGGTATATACCCTATTTTGTCTAAGCAGATTACCTCCTGTTTGGCGATATACAGGCGATTATCAGCGTTCATGACTATTTTGGCATTAGCCGGGAGAAAGCCTAGTTCCTGAGCCTCGTAGGCGCTTCTGGAGACCTTTGCCATACCGATGGTTTCAAACCCTTGCATCAGGAAAGGTTGGATATGATGGGAGGATTCTGTAGCAGCGCGATTTGCAGCCCATTTTGCCATACGCATGATACCACCAGCACCGGGAATTAGTCCTACTGCAAGTTCTACGAGTCCGATGTAGGTTTCAGCAGCTGCAACTATATGGGGACAAGCCATGACTAATTCACAACCCCCTGCTAAAGCACGTCCGTGGATAGCGGCTACAATGGGTTTGGGGAAGTAGTGAATTCTTTGTAAGAGGGATTGATATGTGACAATTAGGTTGACAATTGGTTCCATGCTTCCCGATTTTGCTAGCATTCCCATCTCTGCTAAATTTGCACCAGCAGAGAAGTTGACACCCTCGTTACCAATTACTAATCCTCGGAAATCCCCTTTTTCAATCATATCCAGGATTTGAGCGAAACCTTCGATGACTTTGAGGCTGAGGGTATTACCTTTGGAACGAAATTCGTATAAGGCTACTTTGTCTCCTAAGTCTAATAAGGCTGCTTCGGAATTCTCCCACAGAATACGTTTGGGGTCAGATTTGATTACAGTCAGGTTGATTTCATCTATCTTGTGGAATGAGTATCCCCACTCGTCCTTTTTCTGGGATGAGTTTGGGGGAATATTCTCAGATACGTCTCCCCACTCGTCCTTTTTCTGGGATGAGTTTGGGGGAATATTCTCAGATACGTCTCCCCACTCGTCCTTTTTCTGGGATGAGTATCCCCATCCGTCCTTCTCTAGGGAATTTACCCAATCTGGGACGGAGATACCATGTGCTTTCATATCAGCTATCACTGTCTCCAATCCCAAGACATCCCAAATTTCAAATGGTCCAAGTTCCCAGCCAAATCCCCAGCGCATAGCCTTGTCAATATCTGCGGGATTATCAGCAATTTCGGGAATCCGATGGGCACTGTATGCTAGGACTTTAAGTATAAACTGTTGGAAGAATTTACCAGCACGACTTTGGTCTTGATATAAAGTCCTTAACCGTTGTCCTAAATCAGGAATTTTGGCGATCGCTTTTATATCTCCCAAGTTCATAGGTTTAGCAGACTCGTAAACCAGAGTTACGGGATTAATAGAAAGAATTTCCTTACCTTGTTTTTTGTAAAATCCTTGACCTGTTTTTGCTCCTAATGTCCCGGTTTCTACTAGTTTGTTAAGTAAGGGAGGAACGCGGAATATATGCCGGTTTTCGTCCTGGGGAATTGCTGGATAGAGATTTTCTGCTACATATACTAGGGTATCTAATCCTACTAAATCCGCAGTCCGGAAAGTAGCTGATTTTGGTCTACCGACGATGGTTCCTGTCAGAGTGTCAATTTCTTCAATGGTATATCCCCCACTATCAGTTAATGCTTTAATAGCCAGCATCATTGCATACATACCGATGCGATTCCCGATGAAGTTGGGGGTATCTTTGGCTATGACTACTCCTTTACCCAGATATAAACTAGCAAACCATTCCATTCTTGCTAGTACTTCTGCGGAGGTATCTGGTGTGGGAATTAGCTCTAGTAACTTGAGATAACGGGGTGGATTAAAAAAGTGAGTGCCTAAAAACCTTTCACGGAAAGATTCTGAGCGTCCTTCGGCAATCATATGAATGGGTAAACCACTAGTATTTGTAGATACGATTGTGTCATCGCGGATGGTGTTTTCTACCCTTGTCATTAATTGCTGTTTGATAGTCAAATTTTCTATTACAGCTTCTATTACCCAATCAACATTTGCAAGATAGTCAAAATGTTCGTCGAAGTTACCTAGAGTTATTCTCCGGGCTGTTTTGTCTGTAAAAAAGATAGGAGGAGATTGTTTTTGTGCCTTTTTAAATGCGGTTTCTACTAATTTGTTTTTATTCTCATTTTTGGCAGGAATATCAAGTAGATATACAGTCATTCCAGCATTAGCTAAATGGGCTGCTATTTGAGTTCCCATCACCCCTGCACCCAGGACTGCGGCTGTTTGGAAAGGTTTAAACATAGTTTGATTCTCCGTGATTGAGACTACACCTTATCCTCTTTCCCTCTCCTTATAAACAGACAGAAAGTAGTTTCTTGTGAGGTAGAAGAAGAATGTTGTGAGGACGGGGTGAGGTTTTATACTGTACTGACTTGAAAATCGAATTGTTACCTGTTTCTTGTTCCTTATGTCATATCTTGCACCATTTTCAACAAAACCAAAAAAAGCGGGTTTCTAAACGCAAAATTTAGGCAAAGAGGATTAGTCATTCTCAAGAAACCCGGTTTTTAACCCAGGTGCAAGATGTGTGTTATTCCCTATTCTCTATTCCCTATTCCCTATTCTCTATTCCCTATTCCCTATTCTCTATTCCCTCCTTATTCCCTATTCCCTATTCTCTATTCCCTCCTTATT
Source organism: Nostocaceae cyanobacterium (assembly GCA_030065825.1). GTDB lineage: Bacteria > Cyanobacteriota > Cyanobacteriia > Cyanobacteriales > Nostocaceae > JASJCY01. The sequence goes on from JASJCY010000018.1 coordinate 49,340, forward strand.
CCCTGTTCCCTATTCCCTCCTTATTCCCTATTCCCTATTCTCTATTCCCTATTCCCTCCTTATTCCCTGTTCCCTATTCCTTATTCCCTATTCCCTATTCCCTGTCTTATGAATTCAAGGATTTAGCAAAAGCGGGACATGAAGCTTGGGGAAGGGAAGGACACAGGGATGCAAGAATATCCTTGTTTGTATCTCCATTTTTCTTCGTCTTAGAGTCCCGAACTTCTTCGTAAATAGCATCTATTTGTTGAGAAAATACTTCTAACACCTTTGTCCGCATCACCTCCTGATTGGGAGTTAGCATTCCATTCTCAACGGTGAGGACAGCGTTAATTAGTTGGAAGCGTTTGATTGTTGACCAATAGGGTAAGTGACAGTTAGCTGCATCGACTAATGTCTGATAGAGGGCGATAATACAAGGATGCTGTAATAACTCCTGTGTCGGTAAGTTAATCCCCATAGTTTGCGCTGTTAAATGTAACTGCTGCAAATCTGGGAAAATTAACACGGCACAGAATTTACGTTCCGAACCCACAGCGATCGCATATGCTATCAGAAGAGATTCTTCCAGCTTGGTTTCTAGGGGTTCTGGGGTGACGTATTTACCTGTGGAGAGTTTAAAGCGGCTTTTCTTTAACCCTGTAATCTTCAGGAAACCCTCTGGGGTAAATTCTCCCAAGTCCCCTGTATGTAACCAACCGTCAGGGTCAATCAATTGTTTACTGGCTTCGGGATTTTTGTAATAGCCTTGGGTGTTATAAGGTCCTCGGACGAGAATTTCTTTATCCTCAGCTATGGCAATTTCTAACCCTGGTAAGGGTATACCTACAGTACCAGCACGGTTAAATTTACCACGATTACAAGTTACCGCTGAACTTGTCTCTGTTAAGCCATAGCCTTCAAAAATCCTCATTCCCGCAGCAGCGAATAAATTAGCAATTTCGGATTTTAAGGATGCACCACCACTAATGATGTATTTAATCCCACCTCCAAATACTGTACGCCAACGAGAAAAGACTAACCAATCTGCAATCTTCAACATCAAGGCATAGATACCCTGTGGTTGTTGTCCCAGTTGATAGCGTTTACCCAGATTTAATGACCAATTAAACAAGAATCGGGAAATTCCCTTGGTCTTACTTCCCTCTTCCAGGATTTTGCTGTAAACTTTTTCTAGTAATAGTGGTACGGTGGCAAATATTGTCGGTTTTACCTGCCTCAGATGTTTAATCACCCGGTTGGGGGTGGTAAAGTAAATGCTGTGTCCATAGTTAATATGAGCGTAAACTAAAACACGGGAGAAGACATGATTTAGGGGTAAATATGAAAGAATTACCTCCTTGTGTGCAAACTCCAAAGTGGAAATGCCACTAAACATAGCCAGTGCATTGGCACAGAGATTTTCATGGGTAAGCATCACCCCTTGCAGTTCTCCCTTAGCACCGGGTATATAAATAATTGTAGCTAAATCACTGGCTGAGGCAACGTTATATAACTGCTTGCGCTTGTTATGGTCAATTTGAGTTTCTCCCCTCCCACCTATCTCCTCCAGGGAAAATACCTGGATACATGGCGGAAATTGTGGACAAGTTCCCTCAAATCCATCTGCAAAGCTAAACTCTGGAACACAAAGACATAACTCCCCAGGAATTTCTCTTACTTCTCCTTCCTCCTGTTTGTTCTTCTTTCCATTAAGTTGACAAGTTAATCGTTCCTTCCGTATTTCTTCCCAGTCACTTGGAACATCAGCAACAATTACTGCTTGTAAATTGGGTACATTCCATAGATAAGGAACAATCTGCACCAGCAAGTCTAAGTTAGATACAATCAGGACTTTGGCTTCTGCATGACCCATCATAAAAATGATATGCTCGATAGTCTGGGTGATATCAATGGGTACATCCACCAAACCCCCAAGCAAACAAGCCATGTCTGCTATGCAGAAATTGACATCGCTGTGCATCAATAAAGCAACGCGATCGCCTTTGTTTAAACCTAAGTCCCATAAACCTAATGCTAACTCTTCCACATCAGCCTGAAATGCTTGATTAGAAAGAGTTTCCCAACCTCTCCCCCTCCAGTGATTAAAAGCAGAGGAGTTAGGGAGACGATCGCACCCTTGTTTTAACAATGAAGGTATAGTCCGTCCCAAAATCAATTTACCAGAATTGGCAGGTGCTCGATATATTTTTCTCTTATCGACAAACATTTTTACAAGCAGAGTCTATAACTCTGTAATTTGCTCGTGATTTTCAAAAATATCAACCTAGCTAAAGCGCAAAAATAATATTCGGATTGAAGAGTTTAAATACAATTCAAACCAAACATATTTTCTTTACTAGCTATGTTTAATGTGGCAATTCAAAATTAATTGAAATTTGCCTCAACTAAAATCCAATAGCTATTTCAAATCCATACTTATGATACCAGACCCAATTTAGACCTAATATCTCCTTTTGATTTACTATTTATAGAATGGCAGTATTTATACTTATAATTTGACTTTGGCTCTGCCATGCCTCAATGTCTTTAATGGTGTACAAAGTACATAATATCAATATAGCTCATGGTGGGGATCAATTGCCACATTTGTAACTTTTTAGTAAAAAACTACTCGATATTAATGGTTTCTGATTGTAAAGTTGGTACTTTTATAGCGCAAGTTACTGACTGTGCATTACTACCTCCACTTAAATGTTGTTCTAGCCATTCACCCAAGTCGCTGAGTATGTCTTGGTAATTAAATTCCTGGTGTAAATCATGATAATCTCCTGGATACACATAGAGTTTCTTATCAGGTAAACAGACTCGTTGGAAAAAGTCGAAACTCGATTCCGGGGGTATAACTCGGTCTGTACTCCCATGAAGAATCAATAAAGGAACTTGTAAATCGCAGGCATGATCCTGTACCCACTTTTCTGTGGCAAAATACTCTCTAGCAAGTCTAGCGCTACCGTATTCATGGCGTAATGGATCTTTTTCTTCAGGGGTAAGTACCTTGTGAGTAGATGACTTGCGATTGTGTTTTTGTTTATTACTGAGTCTGAGACTAAAACGAGGTAAAATCCCCGAAAGCATCAGTCCCAAGGCTACTTTTAGTCGGGGAATCCGGACTTTACCAATAGCAGGTGCAGTTAAGATAAGTCCCTGTAAACTTTCCGGGAAGTGCAAAGCATAGTCTAAAGCAATGACAGCACCTAAACTATGTCCCCACAAAAAGCAAGCACAACTAGGTCCTCTTTCCTGAACCCGCAATAAAAATGTGTGCAAGTCTTCTCGAAACTCAGACCAAGCATTGATATGTCCCCGTTGTCCGGGTGAACGTCCATGTCCCCGCAAATCAAAGGCATAAACCGCATATCCTTGCTGAGTCAAATATTGGACGATACTATCAAATAATCCACTATGGGCACCCAATCCATGTACAATGGCTACAATTGCCTGTACTTCTACTTCGGGTTGCCAACTTTGGTAGTAGAGGTTAAATCCTCCTGAACCATTGAAAGTCCCTTCTATGTGTGTCATTTCACCATTTTCTCGAAATGCATTGTTTCAGGTTCAGGTCTCAGGATGCAGATGGAAATGTTTGACAAAGTCTTAGTTTGCCAATAAAACTTTCTCCAGCTGATAGTCAGCAAGAATATTGCTGTTTTAGGACTAAAGTCCTGACTGCAAACTAGTAGTTCACCGAATTAATTATTTTAGGGGTAACACATCCCCGACTTCTCTAAGAAGTGGAGGATCTAAACATCCACGACTCATTAAAATTAATGTCTTGAACTACTAATCACATCAATATCTGAGACCTCAAACATTCTTGTTTTTGAAGCTATGAGGTCTGATGGGGTCAAAAGTCAAAAGTATGGGAATATTAGCTATCTAGTATCTATTCTATCCTATTTTTCCCAAGGTGGGAAAATTAGGCAGTTCAGGTATACTCTAAACGAATTAATGATTGTAGCGATCGCACTTGACAATCAAGACAGTCCCTAGGAAAAGTTAAGTTTTTAGCCGTTGAAATTATAAGACCTATACCCCGCAAGATGTAGGGTGTGTTACACCGTAGGTTAACGCACCTTAAATTGTTGATGGTGCGTTGCGTTACGCGACAACAGACCCTACATTTAAACTTGCAATTTTTCAAATATCCCATATTTGGGGTGCAAGCATTGCACCCCTACAAATTTACTTTGTTTATTGGTTAAGAGGAAATTGATTTCAGGGTGGGTGAGAAAGACAGCAAATCAACCATTTCTAGTACTCCACCAAGTAAACTATGCGGGGTTAATAAGGAAAGAACAAAGTTTTTTCTCCCCCCTCTTCCCCCTCTCCCCCCTCTTCCCTCTCTCTGCCTTTACCCGGCAATCTTGGTTTGGTCGAGTAGTAGATTCAGTTGATCTGTTTTGCGGATTTTACGGTTGCTTGATTGTATTTATAGTATTGAAACACTTACAATACTCATAATCATTGCCACTACTCCCATGTCCAATATCCAACTCAGCATTTCCCTTCCCCAACTAGGTTTAGACGACGAACAATTACAAGCAGAAGTCGAAAACTTACTTCCCCAGATTAGAGAAGTAGATGGGGTAGAAAACGCAGCTTTGGTGGACGTTTCAGAAGCACCACCAGGTTCCAAATCTGTTACGGGTTACGTTTTGGGGATGTTAAAAACATCAATAGAGTCAGGACACTTGAAAACTGTTTTTGACTTCCTGCGCGATCGCTTTGGTAATAAACCCATTAAACTAGTACTCAAAGCCTCTGATGGTAGAGAATTGAATCTAGAAGTCAGCAGTAAGGAGGAGTTAGAATTTGCTAGACAGCAAGCAGAGGAGTTTCTCAAGAATACTAAAACTGTGTAGGATTGCTGACATAATAAGGCTTACGCAAAGAAACCGTGTTTCTACGATAAATAGTCGGTTTGAATCTTATATCTACGAAAAAACCCAAAGAAACCGGGTTTCTACGATAAATAGTCGGTTTGAATCTTATATCTACGAAAAAACCCAAAGAAACCGGGTTTCTACGATAAATAGTCGGTTTGAATCTTATATCTACGAAAACACCCAAAGAAACCGGGTTTCTACGATAAATAGTCGGTTTGAATCTTACTATCTACCTATCTACGAAAAAACCCAAAGAAACCGGGTTTCTACGATAAATAGTCGGTTTGAATCTTACTATCTACCTATCTACGAAAAAACCCAAAGAAACCGTGTTTCTACGATAAATAGTCGGTTTGAATCTTACTATCTACCTATCTACGAAAAAACCCAAAGAAACCGGGTTTCTACGATAAATAGTCGGTTTGAATCTTATATCTACGAAAAAACCCGGTTTCTATCTTCGCGTGGGTAAGTCCTGGATAATTCATAACTCATAATTCAAAGCTGTGTAAAATGGGGAAATGGCAAAGTTAGCATTACTGATTGGGGTAAGTGAATATCAACCGGGATTAAATCCTCTACCAGCTGCTGTCAAAGATGTGGAGGAGATGCGACGTGTGTTAGTGAACCCAGAAATGGGTGGTTTTGCTGATGAAGATATCACGGTGCTAACAAATCCCCAACCGCAGGACATCAGAAATGCCGTCTTTGATTTCTTTGATAATCGCCAAAAGGATGACTTGTTGTTATTTTACTTCTCTGGTCATGGAATTAAAGATGAACGGGGGAAACTGTACTTGTCAACCCGTGCTACCAGAAAAAAGAATGGGAAGTTGGTAAAGCCTTCCGCTGTTGCTGCTAGTTATCTTCATGAAAATATCAATGATAGCCTCTCCCAAAGACAGGTAATTATCCTAGACTGTTGTTTTAGTGGGGCGATCGCTCAAGGGATGACTGTCAAGGATGATGGTAGTGTTAATGTAGAAGAACAGCTGGGAGGTAAGGGAAGAGCAATTCTTACTTCTTCGACTTCTACCCAATACTCCTTTGAACAAGAAGGTTCTGAACTCTCCATTTACACCCGTTATTTGGTGGAAGGTATTGACACGGGTGCAGCAGATAAAGACGGGGATGGTTGGATTTCTATTGATGAGTTGCACGAGTATGCTAGTAGCAAGGTGCAAGAAGCTTCTCCAGCGATGACTCCTAAATTTTACCCGGTGGAGTCAGGACATAAAATTTTGCTGGCGAAATCGCCTAAGGATGACCCTAGGGTAATATATCGTAAGGAAGTAGAAAGGCGTATCCGTAAAGGTAAGTTTACAATACCTGCTCGTCGTTTGCTAAACTCCCTACGTCAACAATTAAAAATAGACCGTGAAGTTGCAGAAGCCATTGAAGCGGAAGTTAAACAACCATATTTAGAGTATCAGCGCAAATTAGCAGAGTATGAGCAAGTTTTCCAGGAGACACTTGCACAGGAGTCAAATCTGAGCGAAAATACCCTCAATGACCTCAGAGACTATCAGCAACATTTAGGGCTGAAGAATGAGGATGTCGCGTCAATAGAAAGAAAAATTCTCGGTGAACGAAAACCAGCTAAACCAGATCCATCAGTTATTGAACAGTCTCCCAAAACAGCGAATCAGTTTAGTTTTGACATTATCACTGTAAATGCGAAGGGAGAAACTACTAATACCCGTCCGGGGAAAGCGGAGTTTTTTGCAGAAGACTTGGGTAATGGTGTCATCCTAGAAATGGTCGCTATCCCCGGAGGTAATTTTACCATGGGTTCCCCAGAGGATGAACCAGAAAGCATGGACAATGAAAGACCACAGCACCAAGTCACTATCCAACCCTTTTTTATGGGTAAATTCCCAGTCACCCAAGAACAGTATGAAGCAATTATGGGTAACAATCCCTCCTACTTCAAAGGAAAAAAAAGACCTGTTGAATGTGTAAGTTGGGATGATGCAGTGGAATTTTGTGCTAGAATATCCAAAAGGACTGGAAAAAGTTACCGTTTGCCTAGTGAGGCAGAATGGGAATATGCTTGTCGGGCTGGAACGACAACGCCATTCTCCTTCGGTGACACCATTACCACTGACCTAGCGAACTATAATGGGAAATATACCTATGGTTTAGCACCCAAGGGTCAGTATCGAGAACAAACCACGGATGTTGCTAGTTTCCCTGCTAACGGCTTTGGGTTGTATGATATGCATGGGAATGTGTGGGAATGGTGTGAAGATAGCTGGCACAATAATTATCAAGCAGCGCCAGTAGATGGTAGTGCTTGGATAAGCAAGAGTGATAATGATTATCATGTTCTGCGGGGCGGTTCCTGGTTCAACAATCCTGAGGTCTGCCGCTCTGCGTCCCGCTTCATCGACGCTTGGGCTCGGCGCGACGACTACTTCAATGTCGGTTTTCGCGTTGCCTGCGGGGTTGGGAGGACTTCTTAGCCCTCTGCACTTTAGCTCTTTTCCCCTTTACACTTCTTTACTTTTCTCTCTGTTTTCGCGCGAAGCGCGAAATTTTATTTTTTGAGAAGGGATGCTGGATGAATTATTTACCTATTATACAGAAAACCTAGGATTTGATCAAGTGGTATGTACTAGAACGCCGACTTATTGAATAAGTCGGGTTATGCATGATGTGCGATGGAAAGTGGGAACAGATTTAATATACCCTTGAAAACATATGTTTTTGACCGCATAATTGCAGATGGTGTTTGGCGTGTTGCATTTGCATTTGACCCCAGACGGTATGCAATATTACTAGTTGCAGGTGATAAATCAGGTGGTAGTGAAAGTCGTTTTTATAAGCAACTTATCAAAACTGCTGATGCTAGATTTGACGAACATTTCGCCCAGCAAATGAGAAAGATTACATTTGATCAATCTTGCCTAAAATAAAGAAAATATTGCTTGTAAATCAATTCCAGCAAGGGTTTAAAGCTTATTTTATGACTAATTTAGCACGCTAAGTAGGCAATGTTCCTAAGAGGATGTTTGAAAAGTATTATGTTTAACATCACAACCCTAAAAACCTAACCCCTAACCCCTAGGGGAAGCCCTCTCCTAGAAGGAGAGGGAAGCGGAAAAACTTTTTATATCGGATTACTTATTACTTATTACTTATTACTTATTACTTATTACTTATTACTTATTACTTATTACTTATTACTTATTACTTATTACTTATTACTTATTACTTATTACAAGCTGCTACCAATTTTTCAATATGTACTTTCTGGTGTGTTGCCATTACAGATACCCGTATACGACTGGTAGGAACCGTGGGGGGACGAATCGCAGGGGCAAAAATACCAGCAGATTTCAATTGTTTTCCTACCCTCAAAGCTTCCGCTGCACTGGTAAGTTGAAAACAAACAATCGGTGATAAGGAAGGCAATAATTTTAATTGGGGTAGTTGCTGCATCAACTCTTTCAAGTAATCCACATTTTCCCATAATTGGGTACGGCGTTGCGGCTCTTGTTGTACTATAGCAATAGCTGCTAAAGCCGCAGCCGTATCCCCAGGTGACAGCGCTGTGGTATAAATCCAACTGGGGGCACGATTTCGCAAAAAGTCAATTAGGGTAGAACTTCCAGCTACATATCCCCCCAAACTACCCAAAGCCTTACTTAAAGTGCCCATTTGAATTAACTCCCTTCCCGTACACCCCAAATGTTCCACACACCCAGCACCATTTTCTCCTAGTACTGCAGTACTATGAGCTTCATCTACCAGGAACATACAGCAAAATTCTTCAGCCAGATCCAATAATTCAGGTAAAGGGCATAAATCGCCATCCATACTGAAAACGCTATCAGTGATAATTAAACAGCGACGATAATTTTGCCGTACTCGCTGCAATTCATCCCTTACAGCCTCAACATCACAGTGGGGATAATCAATTACCCTTGCACCGCTAAGAATAGCCCCATTTTTTAGACTAGAATGATTGTACTGGTCAGATAAAATTAAATCTCGCTTACCCACTAAAGCAGTAATTGTACCCAGGTTTGCTAAATATCCCGAACTAAATACTACAGCATCTTCAGTTTGTTTCAGAGATGCGATCGCCCTTTCTAAATCTCTGTGTAATTGTCGATGTCCACTGAGTAATCTAGAACCCGTACTACCAGTACCAAATTCTTGAACAGCAGCGGTAGCAGCCTGAATTAACCGTTCATCTCCAGCTAATCCCAAATAGTCATTGCTAGCAAAATTAATTACCTCACGCCCTTCTAAAACCACTGTAGCACCGGGCAGTCCGTGGAGAGTTTGTACTGAACGATACCAGTCAGCACGGTGAATAGTTGCCAAGGATTGTTCTAGCCAAGCGTAGGGTTCGGTATCCATGAGGGAGATGGGGAGATGGGGAGATGAGGGAGAGGGGGGAGATGAGGGAGAGGGGGAAGATGAGGGAGATGGGGGAGAGGGGGGAGATGAGAGAGAGGGGGAAGATGAGGGGGATTAATAACTATTCACTCCTAACTCCGTACAGACGCGACATGTCGCGTCTGGAACAACTTCTAACTCCTAACTGACAACTTCACTGCTGCTGAGGTGAGCGATCGCCTGTTTAATCCATTCTTCCACAAAGGCGTCTTTTGGTAATCCAATTTCTTCGCTAACATAGTGGAGAGCGTGACTGACTTCATTTGCAGTATATCCCAGGGCAAGGAGGGTCATTTGTACTTCTTCTAGAATACCTGGTGCGGGACCTTCCGTAGCAACGAAAAAGCCTGCATTTTTGCGCCATTCGATTAATTTGGTTTTGAGTTCCAAACAAATGCGTTCAGCGGTTTTTTTACCTACACCGGGTGCTTGAATTAACAATTGTATATTAGCGGTGATAATTGCTTGGACTAACTCTGGTAATTCTAAAGTATCCAAAAGTGCGATCGCACTTGCTGCACCGATACCACTAACACTGAGTAAATAGCGAAACAAGTCTCTGTCTGCGGGGGAACTAAAGCCATAGAGAAATGGTACTTCTTCCCGAATTTGGTAATGGGTAAAAACCTGTACTTCTCCCCCAGATTGGGGTAACTGTTGCATAAGTCTTGCGGGAACCTGTAAATCGTAGCCAATACCATTCACCTCTAGGGTGAGAATATTGCGATTTGGGCTACACTTTTGGATACCTGCGACAATGCCTTTGAGATAACTAATCATTCCATCAGTCCAAAGTATTTTAAACCTTCCAGAATGCCACCTGCACAAAAGTCTTTTGCCAGGTAGCGATGGTTAGCGGGATTTTGATTATGCCATTCCAGTAACTCTGGACGGGCATTCCCGACTATGATTCCCCGTTCGTTGCCTACAGCAAATAAAGCAATATCATTGCCAGAGTCGCCACAGACAACTGTTCTTTCTGCTACAAATTGCCATTTTTGACGCAGAAACTGCATTGCCTGACCTTTATCGCTGCCTTGGGGCACAATGTCAAGATCAATACCGCTGCTGTAGATTAATTTTATATCCAACCCCCTAGCTTTTAATCTAGATGACAATTGTGGCAGAACCTTTGTAGATGCAGTTTCTTGGAGGAAAAAACTGACTTTAAAGGGACGTTGTTCCGAATCTGGTTGGGGAACCAACTCGGGGAAATCAGCAGTTGTAGATAATACCACTTCTCGGTTCCATCCCGCAGAAAGTTTTTCTGACCAAGTTGAATCGGGCACCCTGCTAGTATCAAGATATATTTCTGTTCCCACGGAAACCACTAGGGCATCCGGATCGATGAGATTTTTTTCTTGTTTGAGTTCTTGGTAGAGAATTGGCGATCGCCCGGTGGCATATACAATTTTAGTACCATATTCTTGGCGATGTTGATTTAATTTTTGGCTCAATTCTATTAAAGCCGTATCATTACCGACAAAAGTGTTATCCAAGTCGGTTACAAACATAAATGGTTTCATAGTGTTATTTCACCTAATTTCAAAACAACCTTGGGGTAAAACTTGCATAAAACCTAAGGGTATCATTCATTGTTTAGGCAATATTAATATCTTTTGAAAATAGGCACTCGGCAGTGGGGAAGAACTATTTTCACCCAAAAGCTTTGTGGGTGTTTATATTTGTGTGGCAGTCTAGCTTGAAAATAGGGAATGGGAAGTATCTGTAGGGTGCGTTAGACTAAAGTCATAACGCACCATCTTCTACAGGTTTTGCTACATTACGCTACGTGATAACACAATGGCTGTTTTGCGGTTATAAGTATCCACACCGCAAACTGCCTTCCCTACCTTTTGTTGTACCATGCAAAACTGGCTTCGCGCTTAGTTGTAGTTTTACCCTTGCAAAAACCCTAGCGCTAGAGTTGTAGTTTTACCGTTGCAAAAACCCTAGCGCTAGAGTTGTGGTTTTACCATTGCAAAAACCCTAGCGCTAGAGTTGTAGTTTTACCCTTGCAAAAACTGGCTTCGCGCTAGAGTTATGGTTTTACCCTGGCAAAAACCCTAGCGCTAGAGTTGTAGTTTTACCCTGGCAAAAACCCTAGCGCTAGAGTTATGGTTTTACCCTTGCAAAAACTCCCTTGGCGCTTAGTTGTAGTTTTACCCTTGCAAAAACTGGCTTCGCGCTAGAGTTATGGTTTTACCCTGGCAAAAACTGGCTTCGCGCTAGAGTTATGGTTTTACCCTGGCAAAAACCCTAGCGCTAGAGTTGTAGTTTTACCCTGGCAAAAACTCCCTTGGCGCTTAGTTGTAGTTTTACCCTTGCAAAAACCCTAGCGCTAGAGTTGTAGTTTTACCCTTGCAAAAACTGGTTTTGCTGAATGAGAGGGTTGGCAGTAGCTAGCCAAAAGTTTTGACAAAGTTGTACAATATTGATAAAGGTTCTGAGTCTCTTCCAGCAAGGCTTACCTGTTAGACAGGAAACACCACTGGTCTCATGGGATGAGCGAATATTA
>JASJCY010000202.1 GCA_030065825.1 Nostocaceae cyanobacterium
ACCAATTCTACTATACCAAAAAACGCAAAAATTGGCGATTCGTCGCCCATCCCATCACTCATCTGATTAAAATCAAATATGGCTCCCGGATGAAACTCCTCACCGCCCAAAAATTCATCTCATCACCTCCCTTGCGGGTAGGTGAGAGGCTTCTTTTTGGTTGAGCTAAACAAGATTACACCCATTCGAGAGCCTAAGATACACCCAGCGCGTTTACGGAGGAACCTCTAGCCTCACGGATTTCTCCTTACCATAGCAGGAACCTGAAAAACAAGCTAGCCAATTACAATCAATGGAGGCATATTGCACCACTGATTGTAAACTACCCTTTTTTCACCTATTACCAATTACCAATTACCAATTACCAATTACCAATTACCTATTACCTATTACCTATTACCAATTACCTATTACCAATTACCTATTACCTATTATTTTTGACGGCTTACCAAACCACCAAAAAATGCTCCCAAAATTGTACCCGTCCAAATTCCGCTGATACTACCTTGCCACATCGCTCCTGGTGTCACTACAATTTGACACATTTGTTTAGCACCCCACTGTTTGTTTTCACATTTCTGACTGTGGAAATAGGAATTTATTTGTCCACCTACATAACCACCAGCAAAGCCAGACAGTATTGCTAAAAAACTACAAATCAGAACTCGGTTTTTACTCATTAGTTTATAAACTAAATCTTAATACTAATTTCAAAAAAGACTACTACACATCAATTATCTTATCTGATCTGAATCTGTTGCCTGTTGCCCCTTAAATGAAATTGGTATAAGTAGGGTGTGTTATGGCTTTAGCCTAACGCACGGTTACATAATAAGGGGGAACATGCCAATTTTTATGCAATCCCACATTATTAATTTTTTGTTAAAAGTACAAAAATGATATTTTTACCCCAAATAATCAGAGGATGATAATCGTTATCATTTTTGCGCGCACGAGATTTTAAGGTTTACAACACCATATTTTCTGCTATAATTGATTTATCCTTAGCTTTGCCATGGAATTTTTTTTGTGATGATTTCTTGACATAGTTATATAATCACCTCATGACATTAAAGGGAAGATTTCCAATAACTCCTAAGTCTTAATTACTGGACGCAAGCATTACTAACTGTCAATTACTAGGCGCAAGCGTTGCTAACTGTTAATTCCTGGGCGCAAGCATTGGTAATTGTTAATTCCTGGGCGCAAGCATTGGTAATTGTTAATTCCTGGACGCAAGCGTTGCTAATTGTTAATTACTGGGCGCAAGCATTGGTAATTGTTAATTCCTGGGCGCAAGCATTGCGCCCCTACTAATTGTTAATTTCCCAGAAATCAACCTGTATTCCTCATTCCTGCGGCGATACCATTAATTGTTAACAATGCTCCTCGCAACAGTTCGCCTTTGCTATAACGAGAATGGATAATTCCTGAGGAGGTTTGTGCTTGGTACTGGCGTAGACGTTTGAGTAAGGAAACCTGGATAAAACCTAAAGGTACAATAGTACCATTTCGCAACTGTACAGACCGCTGCAATACAGGATCACCATCTAAAAGTCGTTGATGATCGGTTATTTGTAGCACTAAATCCCGCGTCAGGTAGAATTCCCTGGCAATTTGCTCAAATACTATTTCAAACCGGGCTTTATCTTCAGGGTTAGACAATTCCTCTACATAGCGCCGTGCCATTTCTAAATCTACCTTTGCCAAGGTCATTTCTGCTTTAGAAATTACCATCTTGAAGAAAGGCCATTTGATGTAAAAATAGCGCAGTAGTTTTAAGTGTTCTTTCGGTTCCTCGTTGACAAAATCCTGTAATGCCGTACCGATGCCGTACCAAGAAGGTAGCAAAAATCGCGTTTGTGTCCAACTAAATACCCAAGGAATTGCCCGCAAACTACTTAAACCTTTTTTACCAGATGGACGACGGGCAGGACGAGAACTAATTTGTAGCTTGCTAATTTCTTCAATAGGGGTGACTTGGTGGAAAAAGTCGATGAAATCAGGTTGTTCGTAAATCAAAGACCGATAATGACTGCGCGATCGCCCTGCGAGTTCTTCCATGATTTCATTCCAAGGTTCGATATCATCAAACCCGGTACGCAACAAGCTAGCTTGGATAACTGCGGTGGTAATGGTTTCCAAGTTATATAAAGCCAAGTCTCGTAGGGAGTATTTAGAAGCTAGCACTTCTCCCTGTTCGGTAATTTTAATCCGCCCGTTGATGCTGTGACCAGGTTGTGCCAAAATTGCTTCATAGGCTGGACCACCACCCCGTCCCACGGAACCACCTCGTCCGTGGAAAATCCGCAGACTCAAGCCATATTCTTCTGCGATCCGCTGTAGGGATTTTTGTGCTTTATGAATTTCCCAGTTGCTGCTTAAAAAGCCAGAGTCTTTGTTGCTATCGGAATACCCCAACATGACTTCCTGCAAATTGGGAGTTAGGGCACAAGAAGGGTTTTTCTCTTGTTCATCCCCGTTAAATGCTGCGTAACCCCCTGCTAAGTTGGCACGATATAGGGGAAGTTCAAACAACTGTTTCATGACGCTACGGGAGCGTTGTAAGTCCTCTACGGTTTCAAATAGGGGAACTACCTGAATTGTACCCACAGCAGTGCCAGGATCGTATAATCCGGCTTCTTTTGCTAGTAATAATACTTCTAGAATGTCGCTGACTTGGCGACTCATACTGATAATGTAGGTTTGGCAGATATTTGTGCCAAATTCTTGCTGTAGTTGCCTAACTGTCCTTAAAGTCTCAATGATATCGTTGGTTTTGTCGGAAAATGGTAGTTGTGCTGGAATTAAGGGACGACGGGTTTGTAGTTCCTGGGTTAACCAAGCAACTCTTTGTGACTCAGAGAGTTCGTCATAAGGTTTGTCTAAAACTCCCAAGTATTGGAGAATTTCATTTAAAGCATCTGAGTGACGGGTGGATTCTTGGCGAATGTCTAATTGGGTGAGGTGAAAGCCAAAAATTTCGACCTGACAAATCAAATTCTCTAATTCTCGACAAGTTAAACCCGTTTCCGAGAGATTGCGTTGAATTAAACGTAGTTCCCCTAAAAATTCTTCCCCAGAACGGTACAGGGGTGGATCTTCCCCTTTGAGGACTTCATTTTTGTACAGCAACTGGTTGCGTTTGTAGGTATTTTCCAGACGCTTGAGGACGTAAGCCAGTTTTAAGCGATAGGGTTCTTGGCGGTAACGTAGTGCCCATTCATCGTAAACTTGACTTAATTGGGATTGTTCTAACTCCAGAGATTCTAACAAGTCTGGTAGCACGTCACTCCAGTGCATGGAGACGCTTAATAATTCAATTAGCCGCTTGACAGAATTGATGTACTTTTCCAGGACTATATTACGCTGATAGCAAGCTGTCTCCCAGGTAATTGCTGGGGTTACCGATGGGTTACCATCCCTGTCACCTCCTACCCAAGAACCAAATTTACAGAAGTTTTTGTTGGGGGGTTCTAACCAAGCAAAGGTTTTAGCCAAGGCTTGCTGGAAACGTTGATTGAGTTGAGGAATGGCATCAAACAAAACTTCTTGGAAGTAGTGCAGGGAATAGTCTACCTCATCCAGTACTGTTGGTTTAAACTGGTGTAACTCGTCAGTACGCCACCACAGACGAATTTCTTCCACCAACTGGCTGCGGATATTCTCTACTTCTGGAGCATATAGCCCTGCTGCACTGCCAGTTCGCTTTTCGATCGCATCCAATTTTTGCAGCAGTTGCACCACCCTTCTTTGCTTACCACGAATAGTATGGCGGACAATTTCTGTGGGGTGTGCAGTAAATACCAAGCGTACATCCAACTGGGAAATTAGCCGCTGAATTTGCTGGGGTGGTACATTTAACTGGAATAATTGGGGAAATAGGGCAGCTAAAGTACCTTTTTGTCTTTCCTCAGCTTTTGCCTGCCAGCTTTTATTTAACAGATCCGCTCCCAATCCGCTATTAACGGGAATTTCCTCTGCTTGTTCCTGGGATGATATGAGGATATTTGGTAAAGATTCCTCACCTGTTGCTTGTGTTTCCACCTCATAACGAGTTAACTGCTGCCGTTGCTCGTAATCCTGTTCTATGATGTTAATCAACTGGAAATACAGCGCAAAAGCACGAGCAGCCCTAATTGCTTCGTTAATATTGAGCTGTTCAATCATCTTGAACACAGAGGACGCTTGGTCTTTATTCGCTTGTCCTTCTGGCGAACATAAATCCCGTAGCTGACGCAAAAGATCCACCATCTTTTGACCACATTCCTGTCGGAGAACGTTCTCCCACAATTCTTCCACCACCTGGAGGCGATGGCGCAAAAATAAATCTGAGGCAGGGTAGATATCACGGTCTTGAGATGAAGAGTATAAAAGGGAACTCATATCCTCTGTTCTGGTAAAGCCAATTACTTTGTTATGATTTCAGATTTTGGTCTGAAACTTCATGGAGTTTGCCACACCACAAGATTTTGATAATTTTATGGTATAATGCACTATTTTTTTGATTCAGGTTTGGAGTCAGGAAAATCAAGGATGGGGAGGCGATCGCCCCGAAATAATTCCTCACTGGCTTCTCCTATAGCGATTAGGGCTGCGTTAGTGGCTTTGTGGGCAGTTAGCAACATTATTGTAGATACTGTACCCATTTGCAGGATTAAAGATTGGGGAATAGTAAATAAAACTAAGTTTAGTCCATTATCGGTTGAGGTCTGGAAATGATTAGCTGCCATGAGTAATTTTGAGTGATTGGGGCTTTTTTATATGGAACAAAAGGCAAAATGCGACAATAATAGCAACAAAAATAAATCTATTTCATGAGATAAAACTATGTTTGGCGATTTTGTCAACGCAAAAACTAATAAAAATGTTAAAAATTTTCAGAGTGCGGGAATTATATGTTTTTAGTTTACGTTTCTAGTTTACTCTTTTCAGCTTCTGTTCAGTCCTGAGGGATGGAAATTCTAAGGAGATTCGCTCATATAATTTAGGTTTCCTCTTTCCTTTGACAAAGCTTACAATCATCTATGCCTTGCGAGCAATGCTTAAACCCTTTCACCGTTCAATAGAACTAATGAACAAGCCTAACTCAGATAATCCCAGAGGCTTGCATAGAAAGAGGCGTACTAGAATATCGAATCTAAGGTTATCCTACGCCCCACTATACGTTTTATTTGGTTTGAAGAGTCGAGGATATTTTACTTTTGTTTTTTGCTACTTTGTTGATTTTGCTAGCTATTTTTATACTCGTATTCGCCACGGAGGGGTCTTTATTATTTCCCGATCTACGGTGTTTGACTCCTTCGAGTCGTCCTCTATCGGCGGATATTCTACCTGAGACTATTTAATTTTACCAAAACTCGTCCCCTTATAGATAAAGACCTCAGACCCATTATTTTAGGTAAAGTTAACTTTCTATGAAAACATTATTAGATCACAAGCAATCTCCAACTTCTTTAACAGAGTGGGTAAGCCAAGCCACAGGTATCGGCACTTTCGGAGTAAAAATTAGGTTACAAGGCAATGATCTACACATTCTTTGTGAAGGTAGAGAATGTCCCCAACGTTGGCAGACTTTATCTGATTTACTCAAAGCCTTACAACAAACGGACTTGGATGCCTTGACAAAGAAGGAACAACCTTCAATATACCAAGTATTTGTCTACGGGAGAAAAAAAGGACAAAAAAAACCCCAATGGTGTCATCGTGTCTACCTCAATCAACTGGATAAGCATCTAGAACAGGTGCGTCAAGCAAGGCTGGGAAAATCTCGCCCAAAAATTAAATCCCCTGGGGCATTAATTCTTTCTAACGAAAGTTTGGCACGTAAAGGAGATCCACAGGCGATCGCTCGCTATCTCAGTGAAACTCTTAGTAGTTTGGGTGTAGCTGTACAGGTAAAGGTGAAACAGCCACAGCCCCAAGATGAAAGTGAAACTGAGAAGAATGAGAATAATCAGCGTCTGTGGATATTTTGTCAGTCTGCTTATAGTCCCGACCCTTCTTTGATTGCTCAACCAGTTGCCCAAAAGTTGCGTTCCCTAAATTTGACTGGTTATGAAGATGCAGTAATTGCAGCACGGGTAAAAGGCGAGAACAAGCCAGATTGGCTGCTGCGGATAGATTTGACCCCAGCAGAGGTAATGCTCAGAGAATGGGGACGATGGGGAGATTTGCAAGCGATCAGCAAATTGTTATCTGAGAAACTATCACCATCAAAAATCAAAGTACAAACTTCTCTCAAAGAATCAACCCTACATATATTTTGTAGCCCACTGGAGTCATCATCAACCGAAACAGCACCAAATAAAAAGCTGTGCTTACACGCGATCACTCCTCTGTTAGAAAAATTAGCTCCCCAAGGTATTCTTTCTGCTACCGTCTACGGACAAATTGGGGAACAGCAACCACAGTGGATAGATTGGCTTACTCTACCAGCCACAGAACACCTGGCATTCCAGCCATCGGCATTAGAATTGGCGAAGACTGGGGATGAAGCAGCAATAACTTTTTTACTAGAGCGCTTACTTAACCCCGACTTGGATTTGCGGATCAATACCGGTGGAATTCGGGTAAAACTCCTACGCAAACAGGAATTATTACACATCATGTGTGATAGTCCAGTGTGTCCGAGACGCAAACAAGTAGCCAAGCCTGTAGCTAAATTATTGCAACAGTTACAAATTCCTGGAATAGCTGGAGTTAGAATTTATGGTCGTCGTGCTGGTAATAACGAGCCTTTTTGGAACTACGGTGTAGATTTTCTCCAACGTCAACGTTTCGTACCACAAGCTACCCCAGAATTCGCCGCTACAGCTGCTTACGTCGAGGATTTGATTCCCTCTGAAGATACACAAGAACCACTGGTGCGTCCAGACTTAACAAAGGAGGAAGTCGGCAGTTATGTCACCACAGTAGTTCGGCATTGGGGTGCAACTGTGAGAAAATTACTGTTGGATACCCAGTTATTTACGGAAACTAACCAACTCTCAAAGAGTATACCCATAGAACAAGGTCATTGGATCGCTGTGATTTGGGGTTCTCTGGGTTTATTAATTGCCTTACAAACTGATTGGGTATTGGGTCGGTTGGTTACTACTATCATGCCTCCAAAGGCAACGATTTCTAGAATTTCGCCCCCTGTGAATTTTAGCACCAGTCCTTCCTTAACCTCCAAAATTAATTCACAATCCCCACAAACCACTACTTTTGCCCAATTTCCCTTTTCAGCATCTCCTCAACAATCTCCTCAACAAAGAGTCAGCACCTTTAATGATTCTGGATTCACAAGTACTAGTACACCTAGAGAAAAAGCCACCGCTACTGCGGTATTGTTAGCAGCCAGATCCCAAACACCCAGTTTTAACTCCAGACAATTAGATGAACAACTGGCACTGTATAAAAATAGATTAGAAACTACGGGAAAGCCCCCAGATGTATTAATTATTGGTTCCTCCCGTGCCCTGCGAGGAATAGACCCAGTAGCACTTTCCCGTTCTTTAGCAGTTCAGGGTTATGGAAACAGAGATGTGTTTAACTTTGGTATCAATGGTGCCACAGTACAGGTTGTAGACTTTATTATTCGCAAGGTTCTTGAACCTTCAGAACTACCAAAACTAATTTTATGGGCAGATGGTTCTCGTGCTTTTAATAGCGGTCGTCAAGATATGACTTTTGAGGTCATAGCTGCATCCGAAGGTTACCAATATGTGTTGAAAAAATTACTCGCCAATAAAACTCTAGATGATTCAGAAACAGAAAATACAACAATCAAAAACAATCAAGGTAGCAGCTATTCAAATTTTAATAAGTCATTCAATGAAACTTTTGCTAGCTTTTCTACTACATATCAACAACGGGATAATCTCAAAAAAATATTCAATCAAACACTCAACTCTTTACCTTTAATTAATCAACTTTCTCATCCAAACAAATCTACCAAAAATTTAGGTGTTGATCATCTTAACAAAGAAATAGAATTGCCAGCAATTGACTTTGATGGTTTTTTACCTTTGTCTGTTCGCTTTAACCCTACTAACTATTATCAAAAACACTCTAAAGTTGCCGGAAGTTACGACAGTGATTATCAAAATTTCCAACTTGGTGGCGAACAAGAAGCTGCTTTAAAAGCACTGCTTAGATTTACCCAATCTCGGGAAATTCCCCTAGTATTTGTGAACATGCCTCTAACCGCAGAATATCTTGATTCGGTACGTACAAAACACGAGCAAGAATTTCAGCAGTATATGTTACAAATGTCTACCCAACCTAATTTTATTTACCGGGATTTAAGTTTATTATGGCCCAAAGCCAATGATTACTTTTCCGATCCTAGCCACCTTAACCGTTATGGAGCATACGAAGTCTCGAAAAAATTGGCAAATGACCCCATGATTCCTTGGTCTAGTAATTAGGAGTAAGGGAGTAGGAGAAGTACGGGGAGTAGGGGAGATGGTAAGCCACTTGCGTGCAAACTTTCCCAAAATTGTTGCCCGCAGGGTGCAAAGTGGCGCAACCCTTACCGCAAGTGGAACCCGTAGGGTAGGGGGAGATGGGAAGACAAGGAGGACAATAGGGAAAAGGGGGAGATACAGTAACAAATGATAAATGACAAATAACAAATGATAAATGACAAATGACAAATAACAAATAACAAATCTTCTAACAACTCAATTGAATACAGGTTCCCCTTCGTTTACGACAGGTAAAGTTTGGTAGGAGTGCAAGCTTATTCCAAACATAAAACCGCTCAAACCCTCTTCCTTCGCTTTGACAAATAACTAAGGACTATTAATGAACTTTATATCACTTACATACGGGGTATTTCTATTAATTTTCTTACCAATTTACTGGTTGGCAGAAACACGAAAGTTTCGCCTCTTAATTTTATTTATTGCTAGCCTAGTATTTTATGCCTCTCTACAAATACAGTATATTCCTTTGCTATTAGTACTCGTTTTGATTAACTTTATTATTGGCAAGGAAATTGGCACCAATACCTCTCCAGGAAAACATAACCTTGATTGGTGGATTTCTAACGAAGAATGGCATTTGTATGAAGCTGATTGGAACCGTCGCCGTTTAAAAATTTTATGGTTAGGGATAATTATAAATGTTTTTTTGCTAATTAGTTTTAAATATATACCCCCTTTTTTACAGTTTTTTTCTCCCCAGTCATTAAACTCCAATGAAAATTGGATTACATTAATTCCACCATTGGGAATTTCATTTTATACCTTTGAATGTATTGCCTATTTAGTTGATGTCTATCGCGGTGCCCCAGCTACTACAAATTTTATTCAGTTTGCATCTTATAAATTTTTCTTTGCTAAGCTAATTTCTGGTCCAATTACTCGCTATCATCACCTATTAAATCAGTTTGGTAATCAGATTAATCCTGATGCAGAAATGGTCACAGAAGGACTGTGGCTAATTGCACAGGGGGCATTCAAAAAAGCAATTTTGGCAGATAATTTGGGAATTTTTGTTGATTTATGTTTTGGTAATTTGCAACGGGCAGGAAGTGGAGATTTATGGCTGGCTACCTTTGCTTATGGCTTACAGCTATATCTAGATTTTAACGGTTACGTAGACATTGCTCGCGGTAGCGCTTTGTTATTCGGCTTGGTATTACCAGAAAATTTTGATTTTCCCTACTTTAGCACTAGTATTGCTGACTTTTGGCGACGCTGGCACATGACTCTCGGAGATTGGCTGCGTAACTATCTCTATTTCCCTTTGGGTGGCTCCCGTGTTAGTTTAGGTCGCACCTGCCTTAATTTAATTATTGTGATGCTAATCGCTGGTATCTGGCACGGAGCTGCATTAGGTTTTATTGTCTGGGGTGGGTTACATGGTTTAGCCCTAGCAATGCATCGACTCACTGATACCATGAGCGATCGCTTTGTATTTTTGCAAAAGTTCTGGAAAAATCCCCTGGGTATCGTTTTCGCTTGGTTCCTCACCCAACTAATGGTTTTTACTTCTTGGATTTGGTTCCGCTTACCCAAACTGAAAGATTCTTCTTTAGTAGTTCAACGGCTTTGGGGTCACTCTACTGATGTCCAGTTTATTCAAAAGGTTTATGTGGAAACTCTGGATATGAGCCAATCCCAACTAACAATCCGATTGGGCATTTTAGCTATTTTCATGGCGATCGTCTATTTTTTGGAGCGTCAACTCAAATTACAGTTTAATTGGCCTTTAAAGCTCTTATTTGTACCTCTTTGTCTCTACGCTGTCTGGATTTTTGCCCCTGAAGGAAGTTTACCTTACATATACTTTGATTTTTAGTTCAAGATAGGGAATAGGGAATAGGGAATAGGGATTTTCTTGTGGGAGACTACTCCCTTCCCGGCAGAAGATTACCTATAACGTAGGTTGGGTTGAACTAACAACTTGCACCATTCTCAAGAAGAGCCAGAGGTCCCTATGTTCTGGTTACCAGCGTCACGCTGGTAACTAGGGTTTGGAGGCTCTACCTCCTGGTTATCCTTTTTGGAAGTGCAAGTTGTTAGGTTGAACGGAGTCAACTGCCCCACCCACAAGGGGATGGGGCTTGTAACTAGCCGAAAGCTCCGGCTGAAACATCCGGCATATTGACTGATGCCTGCTCCTCTGTCCCTTGGGTAGAGGAGAGAATATAGTCATCCCTGACATTCAAAGCAGCGTTGAGATCCGCATGTGTCCGATGTCCACAGTTTTTGCAATGGAATCTGGACTTGTGACGATTTGTCCGTCGAATGTGTTTGCAGATATTGCACTTTTGAGATGTGTAGCGAGGATCTTGGTGGACTACTCGTTTACCCAGTGCTTCGGCTTTGTAAGTCAGAAATTGTTCTTGTTGGTAAAAAGCCCAACTACCCAACCATTTATTCATTTTCTTGCCCCGTCGCTGTGTACGAATACTGGACAAGTCCTCTAGTACAAAGACCGCTATTCGGTGTTGGTTGGCTAACTTTTTACTTACACAATGGTTCGTATCCCGCATGAACCGCTTCTCACGTCCAGACATCGCTTTTAAACGACGTTTGGCACTACGAGTGCCTTTTTGCTGGAGTTGACGACGATTGTGTAAATAACGTCTTTGTACTGCCCTGATTTTAGAAGAACTGAAAAATTGACCATCTGAGGTTACAGCTTGATGATACAAACCTCTGTCAATTCCTTGAACTTGTCCTTCTATCTGTTGCGGATTTTTTGTCTGGAAAACCAACCTCACCCAGAATTGTTTGGGGTTTTTGGTATAAGTGACAGTTGCTCCACAAAACTCCCAAGTTTCAAACACTTCCTGAAAATATTTAGGTACATCAAGAATTAAAGTAACTCGTTTACCAATACAACTAAGAGTTAATTGCTTTCCTCTTAGCGTCATTGTGCGTTTATCGTACCTTAATCCTGATGTTGGTTTTTTCTTGGGAATGCTTTTAAATTTGGTGGCTTTAATTGCCTCAAGTGCGTTATCCCTGACTGTTTGTAATAAGGCAGAAGGAACAGTTGGATGCTGACCTCTTAGCATGTGATACAGATCCTTGTGTGCCTTGTTCTTGTTGTAAGTACCGTTAGCAAAAGCCCAGTCAACGTGTGCATTAAATATCTGTGCACACTGATTAATTAAAGGCAAAAACCTTTGTGCTGGTAAATCAACTGGGATGCTAACGGTACGTTTCATTATCTTGTTTGCCCTAGTTGGGGATGTTCGGACTCAAGAGTAGGCTGTGTGGTGTCTCAGCACTAGACAGGTATCTTATTTTCCTCAGCCAGTGCGGTCTTTTTGGTTTCCAACCAGGAGCAACTGGCGATGGTAAGCTGAGTATATCACATAGTTTATATGTTTTGTTGATATACACCAAAAGTGAAAATACTATCAAGTTCCCATGCTAGACATTGTTTGGGGTATCATATAATTTTCTGCCCCAAGTACCGTCATCAAGTTCTTAAAGACGCGGTAGAAGTGGAGTTGAAGCGCATTATCGGAGAAACTTGTAAGGCATATGGGTGGATACTTCACGCACTGGAGATAATGCCTGATCACGTTCACATGTTCGTGCAGGCAGATCACACTACTGCACCAGTAGAAATCGCCAAAACCATGAAATCAATTTCTGCTGTACATATATTCAACACATTCAAAGACCTTAAAAAACGTCGATTCTGGGGGTCAGGGATGTGGAGTGATGGCACATTTTACTCATCTGTTGGCAAAGTCTCAGAAGAAGCAGTGAAGCGGTACATCGAGACTCAGAAACAACGAGGTGATACGCAAAAGCCAAAAACATAATCCAAAATAAGGGGGCATCGTTCCCCGTTGGCGTAAAGCCTACGGCATAGCTTTGCTTACCGCGTAGCGTGCGCTTTGCGCTCAGCCTGACCGAAGGGCTTAGGGGTTCTCGTTTGGCGCAGCCATTCCCGGAGGGTAGAATACCCCCTTATTTTGCCGCGTTTACATCCCCACCCACAAGGGGATGGGGTTTTACGCACGATCAATAAAACTACCAAAAGAACGATTTTTAATTGTTTTAGGAGTTAGCAGATAGGTATCTTTCTATCAAGAGGATGGCAACAATGTCATCTATTGGTCTGGGTGGATTTCTCATTCCTTTGGGTAATAGCTTCGTTAAACCTTTAGGTGGATACATTTCCCAGTAGTGATCGCGTGCTTCTAGGGTAGTATAGCGTTCGTCTACTAAAACTATGTCTACTGATTCTACTAGCTCTTGTTGTAGTTTGTGCTTCCAATTCTTGGCTGTGGTTTGGTTTCCCATCACTAACAAGGAAATGGAAAATTGTTGTTGCAATTGTTTGATGGTGGCGATCGCTTCACTTGCCGGTACAACCTCGTGATAATGTAGTTTCTGATTGGCTGCCATCACGGCAACACCACACTTATCTCGACCGGGGTCGAAGCCTAAAATTACTGGATTGTCATTGGTCATTGGTCATTGGTCATTGGTCATTGGTCATTTGTCTTCCCCATCTCCTGGGCGGGGAAACCCCGCCCCTACTCACCCTATCTCCCCATCTCACCATTTCTAGGTACTAAAAATCACTTCTCCATTTTTAATTGCCACCAGTTTAACTTTTAGGGGTCCTGCGGTGTAAGTATCTGCGGCTGCAATAGCTTTAATTTCTATTGGTTGATCATAATTGTTTAACTTAGCAAGAAAACGCACAAAAGTACCATCTATTTGAATAGTTTCTAAAATTCCTGCATTCCGGGCACGAAATTGAGAAGCAGAAATCAACAATTCTACGCGCTGTCGTAGCTGATAGGATGTCATTATTTTGGGATCGGCAATTGTGCTGGCTAAAACTTCCCCTCCGGAAAAAACTATTTGATTGAGGGAAGCATCAGCAAAAAATTCGATAATTTGTTCTCCCCGGACATAGTTACCAGCTGAAAAAATTCTTACTATATATTGTCTACCATCTTTGATTTTCTGGCTCAATTGCTCAATTTGCTGCTTGGTAACTTGTAGTAACTGTATATTCTCAGGATTTTCACCGGGTTCAGTTAATTGCAGCACAGCATTGCGATTGGCTTGCTGTAAAAGTTGGGTCACCGCTTCACGAGCAGCAGAGGCTTGTTTGACGCTAACTACAGCCGCAGCCAGAACTTGACCTTTAACTAGTGCTAATTTTCCTAGACGCAGGTCACGATAAGACTGGTAATATTTTTCTAACCTTGCTACTTCCCGTTCTAAAAAGTTCTGTTGTTTTTCCAATTCTTTGAGACGAGATTCCCGTTGAACAATTACTTTTTCGCGCTTTGTAATTTCTTGATTGCGCTTTTGGATTGCTCCATCAAGTTCGATAATTTTGCGATCACGTTGTTGAATTGCTTGTTTGCGCTTTTCCAATTCCTGATCCCGTTGTTGAATTGCTTGTTTGCGCTTTTCCAGTTCCCGATCACGCTGTTCGATTGCTTGTTTACGTTTCTCTAGTTCTCGTTCCCGTTGTGCAATGGCTGCTTGGGCTTCATCGTAAAGTCTTTGGCGTTCTGCTTTGCGTAATTCAATTTCTCGTAACAGGGTCTTTTTTTCATCACCAAGACTTTCAAGTTCCCTGATGGCTTGCTGATACTGTTGCACAACTTTACCCAACTGGGTTTGGGTCGTTTTGAGTTGTGCTTGGGTTTGTGCTTGCTTTTTGAGGGCTTTTTTGAAGAATTCGTTAATCTTCTGTAACTCTTTCTCAGTTTTGGCTTTTTCGGTTTTGGCTGACTCTAATTGAGCTGCTACTTGTTTTTTCTCCTCTCTAGTGGTTTCTAGCTCCTCAATAGTGCTTTGCAACTGATCCCGCTTGCGTCTGAGGTCTCTTTGAATATCATCTAGTTCAAACACTCCTTTACGCAATCCTTCATCAGCAGCAAATAAAATACCTAAGGTTGATGCTGACACTAGACTTCCGGTGATAATTGTAATTAAAACAGCGGTCTTTTTGGGACGTAGGTTAAACAGTGACAAGCGAGCCTTACCAACTCGTGTGCCAATGCGATCACCCACCGTCGCAATCACGCCTCCTAGAATTAAAATTGCCACAATTAGGATGTATCCGGCGTCCATCTTTATTATTTAGGGAAACTCCTTCCAGATACAGCCTACTACTTCCAACCATTGTCTGTGGGGGAGTGGAAATTGGCAAGAAATAATGTGACGTTCTCCGGACAGCAAATCAAAGCTTTGACTTCGCTGGGCTTAAAGATTATGCTGTGGGATTCACTACCTCACATCCCCGACACTTTGATTGCCCAGGCAGTTTCCTTTCTCCACCGTCCGTGGGTACAATGTATCGTTTTTGAAACCTCCTATTATTCCCCCGATTATTTTAACACTCCTTGCGGGAAGTCCCACGG
Organism: Nostocaceae cyanobacterium; assembly: GCA_030065825.1. Taxonomy (GTDB): domain Bacteria; phylum Cyanobacteriota; class Cyanobacteriia; order Cyanobacteriales; family Nostocaceae; genus JASJCY01. The sequence goes on from JASJCY010000202.1 coordinate 14,855, forward strand.
TGTAGTTTACGCAACTGGGGGATGTAGGCAAAGGCTTCCCGGAGGGTTAGCAATAGCTAGCCAAAACCTTGGACAATATTGTACTATCTTGGTTAAGATACTCGTCGCTTCCAGCAAGGCTTACCTTAAATTAGGAAACACCACTGGTCTCATACGATGAGTTGAATATCAATACCAGCGGTCTTCTGCGCTCCCGTGGTCAACCTTCACAGGTC
>JASJCY010000019.1 GCA_030065825.1 Nostocaceae cyanobacterium
TTCCAGACGCGACATGTCGCGTCTGGAACAACTTCTAACTCTTAATTCCTAATTGCTAACTCCTAATCCGCAAATAATAAGTATGTAATTTTACGCATTTTATGAGTGTCTAATTAATTATAAGCAATTTAAATTATTACAAATCGGATGTGGTCTAATTTCAAAGGATTAAAAGCTATTGTTTGGCGATGGCGTTATGTATTAATAACTACTCCAACTGTTGCAATATGCATCATGATTGGGGGAATGACAGGATTTTATCAGCTTTTAGAGTGGACTACTCTGGAGCGCTTTTTTGCCTTGCGTCCCCCCGAACCACGGGATGAGCGCATTCTGATAGTCACAATTGACGAACAGGATATCACTAAAGTTGGTACATGGCCTATTCCCGATGCAGTTTTAGCACAGGCGATCGGCAAACTCAAAGCACATAAACCAGCAGCCATTGGCATGGATATTTATCGGGATCTACCAGTAGAACCAGGTCATAAGCAATTAGTGGAGGTGATGAAAACTACACCAAACTTAATTGGAGTCAAGAAACTAGTGGGGGAAAAAGTTGCTCCACCTCCCACCTTGTCTAAACTTGATCAAGTTGCCTTAGCTGATATGGTTTTGGATAGAGATGGCAAAATTAGACGTAGTTTGCTATCTGCTGGTGATGAAAATAATCAAATCTTTCTGGGGTTAGCTGCTCGTGTAAGCCTAATTTATCTAGAATCTCAGGGTATAGAATTAAAGGCTCTAACAGAAAGTGGGAGTATTTTGGGTTTAGGCAAAGCAGTATTTGCACCCATCAGGGGCAATGATTTCAGTTACCGTCAGGCAGATGTTGGAGGATACCAAATTGTCTTAAATTTTACAGCAAGAAAACAAAAGTTTGATACAATTTCATTGCGTGATTTACTGAATAATGCGGCAACCCCAGAACAAATACGCGATCGCATTGTTTTAATTGGTTCAACAGCAAAAAGTACCAATGATTTTTTTAATGTCGGTTACGCTGACCAATCGAGTGATTCTGGAGAACGGATGGCTGGTGTAGTAATTCATGCCAATGCAGTTAGCCAAATCTTAAGTGCAGCAACTGATGGACGACCTCTGATTAAAATATGGTCTACATCAGCAGAGTGGTTATGGGTTTTGTTTTGGTCTGCAATTGGCAGTGGTGTTAGTTGGCAGTTACTACAAATTAATTCTAAGGATGAGCAAAAATTACCAGGATTGACTATCATTAGCATTGGAATTGCAGCTGGTGCTGTTATAGTTAGTGGTTACGTTGCTTTTATTGTCGGTTGGTGGATTCCCTCAATTTCACCATTTTTGGCTTTGGTTGCATCCGCAATTGTATCCAGTAACTTTTATAAGCAATGGCAACTTAAACAAGCTAACGAAGAACTACAAAGTTATTCTTATGTTCTAGAGCAAAAAGTTAGCGAACGTACCCAAGAATTAGCAAAGGCAAAAATCGCTGCTGACGCTGCTAACCAAGCTAAAAGTGAATTTTTGGCAAATATGAGTCATGAATTGCGTACACCCTTGAATGGCATTTTGGGATATGCACAAATTTTGGAACGTTCCCCAACTTTGAATCAATCAGATGTAGATGGGGTTAAGATTATTCATCAGTGTGGTTCTCATTTATTAACTTTAATCAACGATATTTTAGATTTATCCAAAATAGAAGCAGGAAAATTAGAATTGCATCAAAGTGATTTTCATCTTCCTTCCTTTTTAACTGGAGTCGTAGAAATATGTCGTATCCGCGCTCAACAAAAAGGTATTAATTTTATTTCTGAAATAGATTCAGAGTTACCGACAGCAGTTAAGACGGATGAAAAACGATTACGACAGGTTTTAATTAATTTACTTGGTAATGCAATTAAATTTACAGATGTAGGTAGCGTTAGTTTGAAAGTAGGCTATGTCAAAAAAGAAGATTTAAAATTAAATTTAAAAAATCTCAATAATCAAAAATCCGCTGCTCCCAGTAAAGTACAAGTCCGGTTTGAAATTGAAGATACTGGTGTGGGTATGTCACCAGAACAGTTAAGTAAGATTTTTCAACCTTTTGAGCAAGTAGGAGAACAAAATAAAAAGGCAGAAGGGACTGGTTTAGGATTAGCAATTACGAATAAAATTGCCACCTTAATGGGGAGTGAAATCCAAGTAGAAAGTACCTTGGGAGTTGGTAGTAAATTTTGGCTAGATGTAGATTTAGATATATCCCTAGACTGGATAGATCAAAAATCACAGTTAACTAATAGAAGAATTATTGGAATTAAAGATAAAAAGCCTAATATATTGATTGTAGATGACCAATGGGAAAATATTTCAGTTATTTCCACAGTACTAGAAGAAATTGGGTTTACTTGTTTAGAGGCTAAAAATGGTCAAGAAGCTTTAGAAATAGCCATAGAAAATCAACCAGACCTAATTATAACCGACTTGGCAATGCCAGTAATGGATGGCTTTGAAATGATGAAAGCCATCAGAAATGAAACTCAACTGCAAGCAGTACCAATTATTGTATCTTCTGCTAGCGTATTTGCAACTGACCAATCTAAAAGTTTAGAAGCAGGAGGAAATTATTTTTTACCCAAACCCTTGCAAATTGAAAAGTTATTGGAAGTAATACAAAAATATTTAGAATTGGAATGGATTTATGAAGAAGTTAAAGATGAAGATAGTACCTCTGATAATTCATCACCATCATCAGCAAGTACAGAATTGATTCCACCACCAACAGCAGAACTTGACAATTTGTTCGATTTAGCAATGAGAGGAAATATTGTTGCAATTAAAAAACTATTAGATAAAATTGAACAAGCAGATGATAAGTATAAAGCTTTTACTATAGAGGTTCGTAAAATGACGGACGATTTCCAACTTAAGCAAATTCGTGATTTAATCAAGTCATTAAAAGGGTGACAATTTATGAATCAGATGGATTTTGATAAAGCTACTATTTTGGTTGTGGATGACAATCCCACAAATTTGAAAGTATTATGTGGAGCTATTGCTAATTCTGGATGGGAAATTCTAGTAGCCACTGATGGTGAAAGTGCAATTGAACAAACTGAATATGCACAGCCGGATTTAATTTTGTTAGATATTATGATGCCGGGAATTGACGGTTTTGAAACCTGTCAGAGACTAAAAGCAAATCCCGATACCCAGGATATTCCGATTCTATTTATGACTGCTCTTTCTGACACCGTTGATAAGGTTAAGGGATTATCTTTAGGAGCAGTAGATTACATTACCAAGCCTTTCCAAACTGAAGAAGTTTTAGCTAGGGTTAACGTACATTTAAAGCTACGTTATTTAAGTAAAAAGCTGGAGATGCAAAATGTTGAATTAGAGAAAATAGTTGAGGAACGTACAGAACAACTTTCTCAAACTCTAGATAATCTCAAGCAATCTCAAATACAGTTAGTACAAACTGAAAAAATGTCTTCTCTAGGTCAGTTAGTTGCTGGGATTGCTCACGAAATGAATAATCCCCTCGGTTATCTTATCGGTAATGCGGACTTATTAAATGAGTATATCTATGATTTAATAGAACATCTGCAACTTTATCGCCAACACTATTCAAATCCTGTTTTAGATATTGTTAAACATGATAAAGAAATCAATACTTCTCAAATAATTAAAGACACAAAAGAAGTTATGTCCTCAATGAGGACAGGGATAGATAGTATTTGTAAAATTAGTAATAATTTACGAACTTTCTCCCGTCCTGATAACTCTCATCAAGAATATTTAGATATTCACGAATGTATTGATAGTACTTTGATGATTCTCAAGCATAGAATGAAAGCTAATCGTAAACGCTCATATATTGAAATAATTAGGAAATATGGTTCCCTACCATACATTGCATGTTATCCAGGTCAGATAAATCAAGTTTTTCTCAATATTATTTCCAACGCAATTGAGGCTTTTGAACAATCTGGCGAACAATCAAAATTAATGTTGGATAGTCAGGAGAAAAATACAATTACCATTACTACTGGACTCAATGATTCTGTTACCTGTGTAAGCATTTCTATTGAAGATAATGGACCAGGGATTTCACCAAAAAACAAAGATAAAATTTTTGAACAATTTTTTACCACCAAAACACTAGGTCAAGCAAGTGGACTAGGATTATCTATCTCTAAGCAAGTCATAGAATATATGCATGAAGGCAAACTCATCTGTAATTCAGAAGTTGGTAAAGGAACAGAATTTATCATTGAAATTCCGATTCGATAATTGTTTCAATATGAATAAAAATACAGTTCCTCTGTACCTAGGATGCTAGATTAAAGATTAAAATAGGGAAGAGGAAAAAATAGAAAAAATAAAATTATTTTTCAACTTTTATCAAAAAAAAGTACATCAAATGAAAACTTTACATTACAATATTTGCCTGGGAATATTAACCTTACTATTAGTTACAGCTGCTGTTCCCACATTGGCACATAAGGTAGATTCTCCAGATAATTTGACATCTATAAATAAATCCCAAAAGAATTCCCAAAAGAATTCCCAAAATTTACTAGCAGAAGGCAAAAATTTGTTTCAATCGGGACGTTTTGCAGAAGCAGCGAAATTTTGGGAACAAGCAAGTTGGGAATTTAAAAAGCAAGGGGATGTGATTAATCAAGCTTGGAGTCTTAATTATTTATCCTTAGCCTATCAAAACTTGGGTGAGTGGAGGAAAGCTGAAGATGCAATCACAACCAGTCTCAATCTCTTACAACAAAAAAAGGGAAATGCCGCAAGTTTGGCTGTAGCTTTTAATACTCAAGGTGGTTTAAAACTTGCCATGGGACAAGCAGAAGCAGCCCTAAAAGCCTGGGAAAATGCAGAAAAAGCCTATAGTGCTGCTAAGGATGAAGAAGGTAAAATAGGTAGCCAAATTAACCAAGCACAAGCATTGCAAACCTTGGGATTATACAGGCGATCGCAAAAGTTGTTAGGGAGCATCAAGGAAAAGTTGGAACATCAGGATAATTCCTTGGTTAAAGTCAAAGCATTACAGAGTTTGGGAGAAGCTTTACAAATAATAGGAGATTTAGAACAATCCCAAGAGGTTTTAAAGCAAAGTTTGACAATTAGTCAAAAGCTAAATTTAGCTACAGACAGCAGCAATATTCTGTTTAGTTTAGGAAATACCTCCAGGAAATTAAAGCAAACAGAAGCAGCTTTAGGTTACTATCAACAAGCAGCTAAGAGTACTACTCATCCCAGTTTACGCACCCAAGCCCAGTTAAATCAACTCAGCTTGTATGTAGAAACTTCCCAGTGGGAGCAAGCAAAGTCCGCCTTAGCACCAATTAAATCCCAACTTGTCAGTCTTCCTCCCAGTCGCACATCCATTTACGCAGCCGTTAACTTTGCTTCTAGCCTATCTCGGTTAGCCAAACAGGAGAACTCCCATTTATACCAAGACGCATCTCAAATTTTAGCACGTGGGGTACAGCAAGCAGAAAATTTGGGGGATATGCGAGCCAAAGCATATGCTCTGTCAGAATTAGGGAAATTGTATTATCAAACACAGCAATTCTCAGAATCTTTACAAATTTCCCGACAAGCCCTACAAATTGCTCAAAGCATTAACGCCTCAGATATAGCTTACCAGGCAGCTTGGCAAGTTGGACGTATTCTCAAAATCAAAGAAGATTCCCCAGGTGCGATCGCTGCTTATGATTCCGCTGTCAAAACTCTGACAATTCTACGTAATGACTTGGTAGCAACTAGTAAAGATGCCCAATTTTCCTTTCAGGAGAGTGTAGAACCTGTTTATCGGGAATTTGTCGAGTTACTATTGTCTCCCAGCCCAGAGGAGATTTCTCAGGCAAACTTAAAACTAGCACGGGAAACCATTGAAGGATTACAACTGGCAGAATTAGACAACTTCTTTAAAGAAGCCTGTTTAACCGCTACACCCCAGCAAATTGACAAAATCGATTCCACCGCAGCAGTTATCTATCCCATTATTTTATCAAATCGCTTAGAAGTAATTCTCTCGGTTCCCGGAAAACCCCTGAGAAACTACAAAACTGAAATATCAGAGGCTGAGGTTGAGCAGACAATCAAAAAAATGCGACGATACCTGAATCCGGCTTTATCCAAGCAAACAGGTTTGCGTCTTTCTCAACAAGTATATGATTGGTTAATTCGTCCTGCGGAAGCTGAACTAGCTAATAGTGGTGTAAAAACATTAGCATTTGTTCTCGATGGTTCCCTGCGTAATGTGCCCATGGCTGCCTTATATGATGGTAAACAATACTTAGTTGAGAAATATGGCATTGCTCTCTCACCAGGAATGCAATTATTAAAAGCGCGGACTCTCCAAGGAAACAATCTGCAAGTGATTACCGCTGCATTAAGTGAAGCCCGTCAAGGTTTTAAAGCCCTACCAGCAGTCAAACAAGAAGTCAAAGAAATTGCAGCCCAAGTTTCTTCCAAACTGCTTTTAAATGAAACATTTACCAATAGCAACCTCAAAGATAGTATCAAAACAAAGGAAGTTTCTGTCCTACATCTTGCTACTCACGGTCAATTTAGTAGCAATTCCGAAGATACTTTTATACTCACTTGGGACAACAAGGTAAAGGTTAAAGAACTAGATGAATTATTCACTGTGAAAAATCTTTCCGAATCTACCCCAGTAGAATTACTAGTCCTCAGTGCTTGTCAAACTGCCAAAGGAGACAATAGAGCAATCTTAGGACTAGCAGGAGTAGCAGTTCGTTCCGGTGCCCGCAGTACCTTAGGTACATTATGGGCAGTAAAAGATGAGTCCACAGCTAAATTTATGGTCGAGTTTTATAAACAACTGAGAAAACCCGGAATCACCAAAGCCGAAGCATTAAGAAATACCCAAATTGCCTTTTTACAAAATGGTGATTTTCAACACCCATTTTATTGGTCAGCTTTTGTATTAATTGGCAATTGGATTTAACTATTAACTCTCAAGAAACAGTCTTAACAGGGAATAGGGAATAGGGAATAGGGAACAGGAAAATCTTAACAGGGTAGAGGAAGTGTAATCGCACCCCTTAACTCGTTTCCAGGCTGAGCCTGGAAACGCATTCTAAGAGGCTCTGCCTCAAGAGTTAATGGGAGCCAGAGTCTCCCTAAAATACATTACAAGGTAAAACCTTGTAACGAGAGAACAACAGTTAACTCGTTTCTGGGCTGCTGCCTGGAAACGCATTCTAAGAGGCTCTGCCTCCAGACTTAATGGGAGCCAGAGTCTCCCTAAAATACATTACAAGGTAAAACCTTGTAACGAGAGAACAACAGTTAACTCGTTTCTGGGCTGCTGCCTGGAAACACATTCTAAGAGGCTCTGCCTCCCTAAAATACATTACAAGGTAAAACTTTGTAACGAGAGTCTACAAAGGTGTACAGAGTTCATAAAGGCTACTTACAAATATCTTGACTATATTTAAAGCTTTAGGATATTATTATTTATATAATGTAAATTATTTTTGTTCATATATATTTTTATACTTTCAACCCAAAAACTGCAACTAAATATACACAATAAATATAAATAGTTAATCTTGCTTATTGTATATTCCCCAAAATGAGGAAACTTCATAAAAATATAAGCATATTTTTTGTGTATATCTACATATAAAATTGGTTCATTGATAATATGGGGGCTAACCTTGGAGAAGATGCTATCGCCCGTGAATTATGCAAGTATGTCAAAATCCCAATTGTTCTAATCCCTTCAATTCTGACAGTAATAAATTTTGCATTAGTTGCGGACACAGCAAATTTGGCATCTTGCTGAGAAGCCGCTATCGCGTATTGAAATTAATTGGCGAAGGCGGATTTAGTAGAACATATTTAGCAGAAGATGTAGATAGACTAGATGCTCCCTGTGTAATTAAACAATTCTTCCCCCAAGTAGAGGGAACGGGAGCGAGAATGAAAGCAGCGGAATTATTTAAAGAAGAGGCTTTTCGTCTATATGATTTAGGAGAGAATCACTTACAAATTCCCCGATTGCTAGCTTACTTTCAACAAGGTTCTAGCCTCTATCTAGTGCAAGAATTTATTCCCGGAGAAACATTATTTAAAGAACTGCGATATAAATCTTTTACAGAAGCAGAAATTTGGCAAATATTAGCAGATTTATTACCAGTTTTAGATTTTATTCACTCCAGAAACGTCATTCATCGGGATATCAAACCAGAAAATATTATTCGCCGTCAAAGCGATAATCAACTGGTATTAATTGACTTTGGTGGAGCCAAACAAGTCACCCAAACTAGTTTAGCCAGACAAGCAACAGCAATATATACAATTGGTTATGCCCCCAGCGAACAAATGGCTGGATTTGCCTGTCAAGCCAGCGATTTATATGCTTTAGGTGTAACTTGCGTGCGGCTATTAACTCAATGTTTACCCTTACAAGATCCCTACGGACAAATTCAGGATCGTCTTTATGATGCCATGAATGGCGAGTGGTTGTGGCGAGAACGTTTACAAGAAAAAGGAGTGAGTGTCAGCGAAGGTTTGGGGAAAATACTGGATAAATTACTCAAACATTTAGCCAAAGAAAGATATCAATCAGCAGCAGAAGCATTGCGAGATTTACAAGCATTAAATCTGGAAAAAATAACCGTTGCACCCACAATTGTTAATCTTCCCCAACCAGAATTATCTCCGTCAAAAAATACAGTTGTTACCATTACCCAACAACAATCACCCCCCCTAGCACAAACAGCTGTATCTACAAAATCCACGGTGCAAACTTGCGAATTTATCCAAACCTTTGATTTTGAGATTGTCACCGTAGATGCACTAGGGAAAGAAACCAGTCGTAAACCCGGAAGTGCCAAATTCTTTGCAGAAGACTTGGGTAATAAACTCAATTTAGAAATGGTATTACTTCCTCAGGGAACATTCATTATGGGTTCCCCCCCAGGAGAAGGAGACGCTGACGAACGTCCACAACATCAAGTATCCATAGAATCCTTTTTTATGGGAAAATATCCCATAACTCAGGCACAATGGCGATCTGTGGCAGCCTTACCTAGAATTAAACAAACCTTAAATCCCAACCCCTCTAAATTTAAAGGTGCAAATCGACCAGTAGAAAATATATCTTGGTATGAAGCAGTAGAATTTTGTGCCAGACTGCGGGAAAAAACAGGACGACAGTATCGTTTACCCAGCGAAGCCGAATGGGAATATGCTTGTCGTGCAGGAACTACTACCCCTTTCCACTTTGGCGACACCATTACCAGTGAATTAGCAAATTGTAACCCTGGGAATGGAAATCACAGGGAAATACGCAAAGGAACCAAAACCGTGGGCACTTCCAGCCTAGCTAACGCCTTTGGATTATATGATATGCATGGGCAAGTTTGGGAATGGTGTGCCGATTCTTGGCATCCAAATTATCAAAATGCACCCACTGATGGAAGTGCGTGGGAAAGCGGTGGAGATGCCCATCGCCGGGTGCTGCGCGGTGGTTCTTGGAGTTTTAGCCCCCAAATGTGTCGTAGCGCCAGCCGTAGCTGGAATGAAGCCGTAGGAGGACTGAGGATTTGTGGCTTTCGGGTTGTGGCGACTTTCTTCGACTGGAATTCTGTAGGGGCACGGCATCCATAATCTCTCGGTTTCTAGAGTAATTTTGCTGACGCCGTGCCCCTACATTGGTGACGGCGTGCCCGTGTGACGCCGTGCCCCTTGGGGATAATTTATTTTTTGGATTCCCTTGCACTCAGTATTAGGTTACACCATTTTTAGATCCGCATACTCTGCTAATAAATCATCAGCCGAAAGCGTGTCTCCTTCAGCTTGGGGAGTCCATAGCACTTCAATCGCCAACAGGTTATCCCCGGAAATGCTACCAATTTGCCGTAATGCTTGGCGTAAGTCATCGGTATTGTTAATCTGGGAAATCTCAAACTTACCCAGAGTAGCCGCCAATAAGGTAACAATAATATATTCTCCCGGACCTTGAGTAATTAAATCTGTGGGATTATCAGTTTTATCTCCAGGTAAAGCATCTTTAGCCAAAACTGCTTTTAGTTGGTTGTTAACATTAGTCAGAGTCTCTTCCGTAAATTTACTGCGTTCTGCCAATGCTAAACGATTAAATTCCCCTTCCGCAGCATTTAAACGGGCTTGCTTGGTACCGCCACCTGCATATACCCAGTATTCTGGATGGCGAAGCAAAGCCAAACTAGTTTCTTGTAAAACTTCTGCCCTTCCTTGGGGAGAGTTGGTATCAGCAGTTTCCGCAATCTTATTTAGTTCGGATTGCAAACTGCGAGCATCGGCTAATAAACCTACCTGCAAACGAGTCACAGATACAGGAGGGTTGCTGCTATAACCTACTTCCTCACCTCCACCGCTAGCAACTCGCCGAAAAGTTTGCGTCAGGAAATTAGCGATGGCAATAAAGATTAAAATACTCAGTAAACCGCCAAAACCACCCCCAAAACCGAAGAAAGGCAATAGGAAAGGAAAGCCAAACCCACCACCGGGATAAGGGGCATAATAGCCACCAGGGGCACGGGTACGGGGTGCATAGGTGCGACTAGATGGCACCCTAAAGGAACCAGCACCAATCCGTCCTCCACTGCGGACAGCTAAGGCTCCACGGGCATATCCAAGTGTTAATAGACACACAAGGCAGAGGAGAGATACATATTTTAAAAGTAGTTTAATTGTCTGTTGGATTTTGTTACGCATAGTTACAGTTGCTTGCCAAATGTCATTGATTATGATTTTTCCTATCGTGGTTAAACTTTTGTTCTCGATATCTTCAATGTACCGTGTCTTATCGTTTATATGCAGAAAACATGGTGAGAATTTCTAGAAAAGATAACCGTACTCCCACTAGCCTCAAGCTTCCCTAGAGACTGACAATTAAAAATCTACTAAAATTCATGCCAAATTGGCGACCTAATGGCAGCTTTTTGATGTAGTTTAAATAAAAAGTTCCCAGCCACTCGACTTTGTCCATTTTTTAGGAATGGTAACTAATAAGTCAGCGTTAGCGATAGCTTGCGCTGAAACCTTTGTCGGACTCTAGTTTGAATTTTTGAATGTCACCATCAACCAGTGATACTAATAAATATTCTACCAAAAAGCTAGGCTTTTTGCCCTGCATTTAAGAACCAAGTTCTTAATTTTGGATAAAGTCGAGTAGCCAATAACAATTTTCTAAATATTAAGTCTACACATTGTTTTTAGTAGCTTTTTAGACTCTTTTGTCTACTTACTCTGAGTCACTGATTGTCTCTCCCTGAGGGTAGCAAGGGGTAGTGCTACTAAAAACCTTTGTCAATCTGTAGTCAGATTTTAAGCAAACTCTATCAAAGAGATAAAACAGCGATTTGAGCTTAAAATCGCTAGTTTTTCTCATGGCAATTTCACAAAACTACTTTACAATTCCATGACATCAGAGACACTATTTTTACAACCGATTATCCCTAACCCTGGCGATCCTAACTTTGCTAAGGCTACAGGAAGTGCTACTTTTGAGAACTACAGCCAAACTCCTTCAGGGAGTTTAACTGCTGCTGAAGTAGATGTTTTAGTCAAGGGGGGTGTAGCGAGTGCGATCGCAGATGCTCAAGCCACTTTTTTTAATGACCCCACATTTACCTCTTTGTTCACCAGCAGTAGTGGTGTTGGTGAGGAAGGGGTTTTTGAAGTAACATCTAGCAGTGAAACTCAAGTCATTGCCAGTTTTTCAGTTGCAGCAAAGCAAACCTTTTCTTTTGATTTCTTCGCAAATTTAGGACTGAAAGCCAAAGAAATTGAAGATCCTAACCGGGAATATTCTCACGCAGAATCACGAACTGCTTTCCTCATTTTAGATACCTCAGATATCAGTGATGTTACTGTATATGACTATTTTGGTTTCTTCGGTGATTTAATCTCCTCTAAACAACTAGGAGATGTGGATGTTGGTTCTAGCGACAACATCAAAATGGATTTTCAGGAAACTGCTGATATTGATGGTAACAATTACATAGACTCGGTTACGGGTACAGCCACCGGAACTTATCAGCGTACCTTTACTGAAGATACCCGCCTGAGCTTAGTACAAATTAATACTAGTGCCATCCATTTGCTGGGAGACACTTTTATCGGCACCCTGGGTAAAGATGTTACCTATGGCAGCATTTGGGACGATAAGCTGTATGGAACCGAATATGCAGACAAAATTTATGTCAGCACGGGCAACGATATTGTCTCTGGTAGATATGGAGATGATGTCATAGAAGGGGGACGAGGTGACGATCAACTATATGGAGATGGTGGCAAGGATAAGATCCATGGTGGTTTTGGTGACGACACCATTTATGGAGGAGAGGATGCAGATTATATCCACGGTGGAGATGGTAATGATGTTCTGTATGGTGGTACAAACAAGGATATTATCAATTGGGGTGATGATGATGATTGGCTAGACGACGATTGGGATGATTGGGGAGACGATGATGACGATAACATCTTAAGGATGGGGCGTCGCAATGATGTTATCATAGGGGGTAAAGGTTATGACACCTTTGTTTTGCGACCCCAAGATTTACCACGTGGTGAATATGACGCGATTCAGGACTTCACAATCGGTGAGGATAAGGTTGAATTCCGGGGTTGGGGCAATATTAATGCCTCCTACTGGTTTAGTCAGGTAGTTTCTCAAGGGTGGTTTGCTAATACCCAGGAGGGTGCGCTTTTAACTACCAAAACTGGCGGACAAATTCTTTTTGAAGGACTTGATGTCAGCAGTTTCAGCGGTAATGAATTTACCTTCGTTTAAGGTAATATCTTTCTTGCACCATTCTCAACAAAATCTGAGAAACCGGGTTTATTGCAATTAGCTAAACCTGAAAACTCTGATTTTTCGTTCATAAACCCGGTTTCTGACACTGGTTCAAGTCCAGTAGGGTGCGTTACCTTGTCACTAACGCACCCTTGTATGTTACAAGAGGTAGAATCCACAGCTATTCTACAGTCAGCAGTAATGAGTGAGATTATCCCACCGCTTTCTCGGTAACAACAAGTTCACCACCGGAAACTTCAGGGGACAACCGCTTCACCCCTTGCTTGACAAACCCTTGGAGAAATGCGATCTGTTGATTTTGTTGGAAGACGGTTTGCAAGACTTGCCGTAATTTCTCCCTATTCAACCCCTTTCCAGAATCTGTGGCTACTTCCTGGTGTTGGAAATACTCAATTAAACTCAAACCTGCTAACCGGGTAAGATAAGCAGCACTTAATCCTTCTGCAACACCACCAGCCACAAAAGTAACAGCATTAGTTTTTAGTACAGCGCTAATTGCCTTGGTGGAAAGTTCTACTAAACCCAGTTTTAGCATCAAACCTCCCATTTCTCCAGCTACGGTTTTACCTTGTTCCAGGGAGAATTTCTGCTGATAAATACCACCCAAATCCACCACCATTTGGGCATTAATTGCCGCTGTTGCCAATAAATCTAATGCTGGTATGGGGTTAGCAAAGGCAGCAGTAGCAGCTATCCACTGGTATTGTTCTATTATAGGTTGGGCGCGATCGCGTCTAATACCATTGAGCATATTTTTGGCATCGGCTTTCAACCCATAGGCTTTTCTCATGGTAGTTGCCCATACCAGTTGTTGTCCTTGGTTTGCCAAAATTTCTCCCAGTTGTAGTGTTAACTGCTGGATATCTGGTGCGGGTTGTTCCATCCACTCTTGTACGGAACCATCATCGTTGTGCTTGCGAACTTTGATGGGGAGGGGAGACACCGCAGTTGCTACTACATATCCCGGTAGTCGCTGTTTTAAGGATAACAAGATGCTAGCACGTTCATCTGGTACATACTGGTCTTGTTTATTAAAAACCAGCATTGTGCGTTGATTGGCTGCTTTTAGCTGCTGTATGGTTTGAAATTCTGTGTCAGTTAAATCGCCATTGGTGAGGAAAAGGACAAAATCCGCAGCATTGGCTTGGGCTAAAGCTTGGGCATCAGATTTTGCATCTGCTTGAGTCCATAAAGCTGATGTTTCCTGAAAATGGACTTTTTGCTGCCAATTAGCCTCTAAAACTTGAATTAGGGAAGTTTTACCTACAGATTTCCCCCCGGTGACAGCTAGATGAATTTCTGTCCTGTCTAATTCTAAGGGCAATTGGGCAAGTTGTTCTCGCAAAGAGGTTACATCTGTTTCTTGTGCCAATTGGTTAACTACAGTTTCAGCTTTGGCGATCGCATTTTCCACTGTTTGGCGATCCACAGGGATAGTATCTAGGAGTTGGGAGTTGTCTTTGGGACGATTTGAGGTGAAAAACCACAAACCCCCACCAATAACTAACAAACTCAATAAACTGAATTCTCCCATCTGGTCTAGGGAATCCTGCCAGCTTTGTAGCATCCACAGGGCAAATGATAGTCCCAATCCGCCAACTAAAATTGGTCGTTGTAGTTTCACAACTATAATTCTCCGCGCTATGAAGGATGGTTTTTACTAAAAGAATAGATCAAATTCCTTTTTAGTAAGTCGGTGCTAATATTTCAAATTATGTTAAGAAGTTTAAATGTAGGGTGTCCTGTCGCGTAGCGCAACGCACCATCAACAATTTAAGGTGTGGTACCCCTGAGAGTACGACACCCTACATCTATAGCGGTTTTCAGTTGAGTTCAATACACGAGGGAACCTCACCCCGTCCTTTGGACACCCCTCTCCTACCCTACGGGAAGCCACTCCGTGTCTATAGTAAGGAGAGGGGAAGGGGGTGAGGTTCATCTGTATTCTATCAAGCGTGAAAAGTGCTATATTACCAATTACCTATTACCAATTACCAATTACCTATTACCAAATTCCTAGCCCCTTGTGGGAAGTAATAAAACAAAGCCCTGGAACCTTTTGGAGTTACAGGGCTTTGTTTTAGATTTGGTGGCGGGAAGTGGATTTGAACCACTGACCTTCGGGTTATGAGCCCGACGAGCTACCAGGCTGCTCTATCCCGCGTCGTTTCTCTTCTTTTATTAATATAACCATAGATTTAGAAATTTGGCAACTACAAAAGCGATAATTCTCCAATAACCTCTAAACGAGTATATTTACCTACGTCCATAAACTTCTCTCCGAGGGCTTCACTGGTGCTGGGAGTAATCCACCCCAACTGTTGCAGAATGTGAATGGCTGCGGCGTATTTTGCCCGTTTTGCCCCATCCATGACTTTAATGGCTAATCCCATACCTTCACCGAGTCTACCGATACACTGCACCCCTTCAGCACCGGCTTTACTTACCAACTCTCCTGGGGTTAAAGTCATCAGTTCCGTATCAAATTCCCCTTCCCCTGCTACCATAGTGGGATGATGGGTCATTGCCCGCACAATACGCTCCATATCTAAATTACTACGGGATGCTAGTTGAGCGTATAGGGATGCCATTTGAGCAAGTTGCATCAAATATGTGGGTGCGCCACAATCGTCGTGAACGCTGATAAACTCCTCCGATGGCATACGCAGCAATTCTGCTACTTTACTTAAAATTAGCTGCTGTACGGGGTGCTTGCGCTGTAAATAATTATTTAATGACCAATTACGCTGCTGACAAACCGCTAACATCCCAGCATGTTTTCCAGAACAATTGTATTCCAAGGGACTATTTTTTCCTTGGGGTATGGGACACTGGAGTGCAGAAGGGTCAATATCAGCTCGCCAGAGGATATTAAATGCCTGTCGTACCTGTTCAATGGCACCTTTATGGGAACTGGTAATAATCGCTAAATCGCGATCACTGAGGTTATAGACCTCTAGTGTTCCCGTGCTTGTGACTGCTAGTGCTTGAAATGGCTTCAGTGCTGAACGTATAAATGTTGCTGTTTCCGCGTTACCAGCTACTGACAACACTCTTCCTCGTTCGTCACAAACCACAGCTTGGACTGTATGCCTTGATTCAATAATACCTTCCCGCAGTAACCTAACTTCTAGGGCAGCGGCTTGAGTTCGTTTTCCCATTGTCATGGGTGAAATTTTACCATTATTTATGAGTTTTGATTATAAGTTCGTTTTATTACTAATAATTTTTAGCCCAGAACTGTTGTGCTTGAGCTTCAATTATGCGTTTTTGTGCGAACTCTATACTAGTCTTGACATTGGCAGTTCGCTAGTTATTCACCCTAGAACTGATTATATGTTTAGACTAAGTGCCAAACTATCGTACCAGCAACTAATAACCCAGCCAAGCCAGCGAAGGAAATTTGTAACCTTTTGATAATTGGTTGGATTTGGTAGGTGACAATTAAGCGATCGCGTGCTAGCAATTGTTCTGGTTTTGTCCAAGTTTGACCATCGTACCAGCCGGACTCTTCGTAGAAGATTACCGGACTCGATAGGCGATCGCGTATATAATTCCAGCCCAAATATAGCCGCAGTAGCACCAGTAGGACTCCCAAACTTGCTCCTGCTAAACTACAAAGGATAAAATGAGCTATCTGCTTTTGGGGAGGGAAACTGGCTGCTGCCACTGGTGCTGCTATAATCCAAGATAAACCAACAATCCAAGCTATTGTGGTGAGATACCTACGCCATGGTAAGGTGCAGTCTCGAAATAGCCACGAAGATTTTAATTCTTCATACTCATTTAAGGGTTGTTGTTCTGCGGGAACTGGGCAATTGGAGACTGAGGATTCGATCATGTTGGTTAACTCCCACCTGTATCGGATGTTTCCCACTCTATATGTTCAGCATGACCCCAAAAAGCTTCTAAATTATAAAATTCCCTTTCTCTGGGTGTCATAATGTGAACGATTACATCCCCGTAATCTTCTACTATCCAAGTTCCTTCAGCTTTTCCTTCTGTACGTAAGGGAAAGCGTTGACAATCGGTTTTGGCTTTATCTTCGATTGCATCCGCGATCGCCTTTACCTGTACCCGCGAATAGCCAGTGGCAATCACAAAGTAATCTGCCAGGTAAGATACATCTGCTACCTTTAATAATAGAATATCACCTGCTTTGCGATCGGATGCGGCAGCGGCAATAGTTAAAGATAATTTTTCACTGTTTTCATCAGTATTAACCGCATTTGCTAGTGGGACAGATTCTAATTGGAAATTTCCTTGGAAGTAATCAGACATTAAACCTCAGTTACTGGTTGTTTGTATTAACTATGTTTTCTACTATTGTAAATTGGTGCATCTTTATTCTTTGAATAGTAACAAATAAACTTATGTTTATGGAGTTGACTAAAAAAGGATAAGGTTAAAATAACAAGAGGATTTATCCGTGGGTTGAATTGCTTAAGTAGGTGGGTACAAATAAAGCGAACGCTTTTAGGGTGGTCATTTGTCGTTTGTCATACCCTGCGGGTATGCCGTAAGGCATTGTCGTAGACTAGCCGCTAACGCGTCTATGTCATTGGTAAAGGTTTGAGGATTATTTACGTTTCGTAATATAGTTGTGTTTATTTCCACCTACTTGCTTACACATTTAATTTGTGAGTATGCACAAAAGGGGAGAAAGTTATTTTCGTGAACTAGACAATATGGGAATTTTGATTTATTCTTCATCCTTTAAGTGACTGAATTAGAGGCTGGGATTGCTTTTGATTTTTGCAAGAACCAATTGCGGGTAGCGATGGTGCGGGGATGAATCATACAATTATTGTCTACCAAGAATTTTAGGGAATAGTCGCACACTTGCCATACAGCCTTTTGCAAATTTTCACGACTGATTTGTCGTAATGTTTGTAATTGAGCCGTATTGCCCCTACCTGGTTCTAAACTATCTGCTATAAATACAATACAGCACAATGGACTCATGCCCGGTCTACCTAAAGTGTGATTGGCGATCGCTTGTAATACTTCTTCATCTTTGATGCCAAATTTGTCTCTAGCGATAATTGCACTCACGTCAGCGTGTAACAGATGGGGAGTGGTTGACATCACTTCATCTATTTCTAACCCATCTGCCATTGCCATGTGTAAGAGTTTTTGCGGCTGAAAATACTTAGCCAAATCATGCATTAAAGCTGCTTGTGCTGCTTTTTGACGTTCTAAGCCATAAAATAAAGCCAGATCGATTGCCATCTGTTCAACTCTGAGAATATGGTTAATTCTAGGGGTTGTGACATTTTCTGCTAACCAGGCTAGAACTTGTTCGCGCATAATCGCAATAGATTCAAATTGAAGTTTGTTTGCCATTTAGGAGAGAGTACCCTTCAACTCCTAATCGTATTTTAGCGGATAGTCTTGGTACCTCCTCCCGAAACAGTCTTAATAGGGAATAGGGAATAGGGAATAGGGAATAGGGAATAGGGAGGTTTAATAATGGGTGAATGGGTGACTTCCTCCTTATGGGGTATCACACATCTTGGATCTGGGCTAAAAAGCGAGGCAGCGCGTTGCTTTGACTAGAGATTCCGCATTTATTTGTCAAAAAAAAGTTGCGGCAATATTGAGGAAATGGTAGCGTCAGAGACTGTTATTGGAGATGAACGGAATTTGTGAAAATGAAGCGTTCGCTATCATTTGTTACTTTTTGCTCAACATTGATCTCATGGTTTGCATCCTACTCTGTAATTGCTGCACCACCTAGAAACCCTGACAAAACAGTAAATTGTGATGTCTTGGTTGTGGGTGGGGGACTATCTGGAGTTGCTACGGCATACGAAGCTTTACTTGCTGGTGGTAGAGTTTGTATTACGGAAATTACTGATTGGTTGGGAGGACAAATTTCTGCTCAAGGAACTTCTGCTTTAGATGAACGACCGACTCAGCGTCGCAAGTTATACTATTCTCGCGGCTACCTGGAATTAAGAAGGCGCATCAAACGGAAGTATAGAGAACTGAACCCCGGTGATTGCTGGGTAAGTGAGTCTTGTTTTTTACCTGTTGATGGGCATAAAATCTTGAGGAAGATGCTCAAAAGTGCCGCTAAGAAAGGTAAAGGCAAGTTGCAATGGTTCCCGAATACGGTAATTAAAGAGTTAGATATTAGTAGCGATGGCAAAATTATTAATAGTGCGATCGCTATTCAACACCAACCAGCAAAAGGTGCAGCTAAACTCAATACTTTCCGCTTATCTCAAAGCATTGAAGATGCTTACAGTTACGAAAATTCCTCACGTTTTAACAAAACTATTATCCGCTTTGTTTCCCAGGGAAACAATAAAGGTAATGCTCCCAACTGGTATGTTGTAGACACCAGCGAAACAGGAGAAATTATCGGCTTGGCTGATGTCCCCTATCGTTTGGGTATTGATGGACGTTCTTACTTAGAACCTTCTTCTTCTAGTAGTCAAAATGACCCTTACTGTACCCAAGGTTTTACTTATACTTTTGCTATGGAGGCAACTAAGGAACGCCAAAGCCACAAAGAACCGCCATATTATCAGCGGTACTCTCCATATTTTAGCTACGAACTCAAGCGCTTGGCAAGTTTTCCTTTGGTGTTCACCTACCGTCGCATTTGGAGTCCCCGTAAAGGGAAACGGATGAAATTTGGCGGGATTAATTTTACTTCTCCCACCCCAGGGGATATTTCGATGCAAAACTGGACTTGGGGTAATGACTATCGTCCGGGAAACCCCCAAGATAACCTAATTTACACTCGCCAGCAACTGCAAGCTAGCGGACAATTACAACCAGGTGGTTGGATGGGGGGACTGCGCACAGAAACCCTACGTAAAGGTGAGGAAAATGCCCTTAGTTATTTTTACTGGCTGGTAGCTGGAACAACAGATTCCCAATTGGGAGATGGTGTCAAGGAAGTCCACCCCAATCACCGTTTTCTCTCAGGGTTCGATTCTCCCATGGGTACGGCACATGGCTTGTCTAAATATCCTTATATGCGGGAAGGAAGACGAATTATTGGACGTCCTAGTTGGGGACAGCCCGGAGGCTTTACAATTTGGGAAATCGATATTTCTCGTCGCAACTACGATGATGAATATTACCGCAATACCCTGCCCGAAAGGGAGTATCGCCGGTTAAAAGGGGCACTGGCAGGATTAGAAGCAGTATCGGTAATTTCGGGTGATAAATCCCCAGAAGATACGGCAAGACGTACTCGTTCTACTATTTTTCCTGATGCTGTTGGTATCGGTCACTACGCCATTGACTTCCATCCTTGTATGACTAACAGTCCCCCAGAAGCACCAGGTAACACTGAACGGGAAGGAGAAAGACGGGGTGCGGGACAAGCTTATCCCTTCCAAATTGCCCTTAGAGCCATGATTCCCCAGAAAATAGATAATCTATTGGTAGGGGGTAAAAGCATCGCCACTAGCCACATTGCAGCTGCCGCATATCGCGTACATTCTTTTGAATGGTCTGCTGGTGCTGCTGCGGGAACCACAGCAATGTTTGCCCTTGATAATAATATTGCTCCTTACCAACTGGTGGATGAATTGCCTAAAATTGAACCCCAGTTGATTGCCCTACAGCGTTTGTTAGATAAAAATAACAATCCTACTGCTTTCCCTGATACATCCATTTTCAACGAAAAATGGGATGATTGGCGTTGATTTACAAGCCCCTTCGGGACGGGAGGAGGCAAGAGGGAACTCTTAACAGACAAAATTCCTTGTATGTCGTAGAAGGTTGAAACCCCACCCCTTGTGGGTGGCTTATTTTTCTGTTGCCTGTTGCCCATTCCCTGTTCCCTTTCACAGCCATTTTCAGGCAAATAGACCATAGAGACGTAAAATTTTACGTCTCTACAAGGGTTTAGATTTGTGACATCCTCCCCACCGCAAGGTGGATGGGGAATTGTGCAAAGCAGGGTAAGAAACTCGGTTTTTGGGAATTAGCGATTAAATCGTAGACGACGGGAACGCGAATTCTGTCGCAATTGTTGTAATTGCTGCTTTTGTGACTCAGTGAGGATATCTTCTACTTGCGAGCGGGTGGACTGCATGATTTGCCAAACTTCGGTTTTTTGGCTGTCACTCAGGTTGAGGGAACGGAAAGCTGCAAGATTATTTTGACTATTGGCAATAATGGTTTGGAACTTTTCTTTTTGTTGGGGGGTGAGAATTTGCTCAATTTCACCACGAGTATTTTGCCCAATTTCTGATATTTGAGCTTTTTGTGATTCTGTTAGTTCCAAACTTTGCAATGGCATCATTTCTAAGAATTGTGATTGCATTGCTGGGGATGAAGCAGGTGCTGTTTGTGCTGTGACCGTCAAAGGAACTGTAGTTAAACTCAAGGTGAGGATACCAGCTATTAGTGATAATTGTTTAAGTTTCATTTATGACCTCTTAGGTTGCTTGGTGAACTTGTGTTTATCCTATGAATTTATAGCCAAGAAACACATGAGGAGAAAGTCACAAATAACTAGGAAATAGATATATATCCGGTCATATATATAAAGTCATATCAACTTATGACTTTAGTCATGGGTTGATTTATGTTTATTTATTTGTTGATTATGATAAACATTAAGTCAATAAGCATGGAGAAACCGGGTTTATGAACGAAAATTAGGGTTTTGACAGGTCAATATTCCTAATAAACTGGAGAAACCGGGTTTATGAACGAAAATTAGGGTTTTGACAGGTCAATATTCCCAATAAACTGGAGAAACCGGGTTTATGAACGAAAATTAGGGTTTTGACAGGTCAATATTCCTAATAAACTGGAGAAACCGGGTTTATGAACGAAAATTAGGGTTTTGACAGGTCAATATTCCTAATAAACTGGAGAAACCGGGTTTATGAACGAAGATTAGGGTTTTGACAGGTCAATATTCCTAATAAACTGGAGAAACCGGGTTTATGAACGAAGATTAGGGTTTTGACAGGTCAATATTCCCAATAAACCCGGTTTCTGACCCAGGTGTAAGATGTGTGTTAAAGCAGTAGTTAAGACTATTAGTACATTCTCAAATGCCAAAACCAATTCACAGCAAGCATTTCACTTTTGACTTTTGCTACTAAATTATCCTTCATCCCTTTTTCTTATTCCCTTGGGAAGAGAGATAATTCAGCAGATTTGATATCACTACGAGATACTGAATTGTGAACAATTCTATTCAATTCCACAATCATCCATTTCGCTTTCTCCTTTATCTGGAATGGATATTGCTAACATTATCTGCCCTAGCTTCATTTTTACCGTTTTCTTTACCCCATTTTTCATCCCGGTTTCCAGAAGTCACCATTCTAATTTTAGCGATATTTGGATTCATGGGTTTACGACTACCAACTGGCAATAAATCTACCAAAATCATTTATACTATTATTGAATTTATCTTGATTATTAGCACAATTTTCTGGGGTGGCAGAGTCGCTAGAAGCTTCCCTTTTTTATATTTGATTTTGGTAACTCGCAGCTGTTTGATTTTTGATGTCCTTGGCAGACTAAGAATTGCTCTGATTTCATTTTTACTATTTTTAACTACATTAATTCTACGTTTACCCCATATCAAACTACCACCACACGTCCAAGAACGCTTAGGATTTTTTATATTTAGTTTTGCATTTATTTTTGGGTTAGCTTTGGTATTTATATTATTGATGATGAATACCGCTTTATCCGAACGAACCAGTCGAAAGAAACTTGCCATAGCAAACGAAAAATTACGTCAATATGCTCTCAAAATTGAAAACCAAGCTACCCTTGAAGAACGCAATCGTATTGCTAGGGAAATTCATGATTCTTTAGGACATTCCTTAACAGCTTTAAATCTACAATTAGAAACTGCTATGAAATTATGGCAATCCCATCCAGAAAAAGCTCAAGGCTTTATGAAAAAGGCAAAAGAACTAGGTTCCCAAGCACTAAAAGAAGTGAGAGAATCTGTTTCCACAATGCGTTCCCATCCTTTACAACACCAATCTTTAAAACAAGCAATTTTGGAATTAGTAGAAATAGTTCAACGTTCAACAGGTGTGTTACCCTTGTGTGAAATTAATATTTCTCATCCTCTACCATTAGAAATTAGTACTGCTATTTATCGGATTATCCAAGAATCATTTACAAATATCTGCAAACATGCCCAAGCGACAGAAATCAAACTAGAAATTACAACCAGCACCAAAATTTTATACTTGATAATTGAAGACAATGGAAAAGGCTTTGATATTACACAAAATACAACTGGTTTTGGATTGCAAAGTATGGACGATAGAACTTTAGCATTATCAGGTAAATTTAACATCAATAGTTCCCCTGGCTCTGGTTGTAAAATTACAGTTAAAATACCCTTGATTACCAGTTAAAAATTACTATGATTAAAGTATTAATAGTAGATGACCAAAGTTTAATCCGCCAAGGATTGTTAGCTTTATTAGAGCTAGAATCAGATTTAGAAATAGTAGGAGAAGCAGATAATGGTGAGAATGCCATAAAAATACTACAAGAATTGCAGCCAGATGTAGTATTAATGGATATCAGAATGCCCATTATGGATGGAGTCGCAACCACAAAAGAAATTCAAAAGCACTTCCCCAAAATCAAAGTCTTGATATTAACAACTTTTGATGATGAACAATATGTAAAAACAGCTTTAGAAAATGGAGCAATGGGTTACTTACTTAAAGATACACCCTCAGAAGAACTGGCTATTGCTATCCGCGCTGTACACAAAGGATATACTCAATTAGGACCAGGAATAATTAACAAATTGACCGCTCAATTTGTTAATAATCCAAACATTGAATCACCTCCCCCTGCAAATTTAACGGAATTAACTCCCAGAGAAAAAGAAGTTTTAAAATTAATTGCCACAGGTGCAAACAACAAAGAAATAGCCCAACAACTCTACATATCTGAAGGTACAGTAAAAAATCATGTCACCCATATTTTAAACTGCTTAGATTTACGAGATCGCACCCAAGCAGCTATTTTTGCTAACGAGTTTTTGTCCTATCTAAATTAAAACCCTATATTTTTCATTTCCCCACTCCCAATCGTAAACTTTTAATTCACCACTACTCAATTCCCAGGTAAATCTGTATATTAGTAAGTATAAACACAGCAAACACAAATATTACCTCCTTGTCTGCCACTATCAAGAGTTTTTCTAGAACTCTCTGGTGTATCATTGTGGGAAAATAGCTTTTTCCTGGGTTAATCTCAAAAAGGAAGATGGTAAAAGTAGATAAATTCTACCCACTACCCCTACCTTACTTCTTGCACTATTTTCAACAACAGCAAAGAAACCCCGTTTCTGACGGTGATGCAAGATATCAGCTACCCAAAATTAAAAATACCAAATTTATAGGAATTTCAGCTTGATCTTAGCTTGTGTACCCGTAATGTGATGGTATTTTTATTTACATGATGATTGGGTGATGTAATTGGCTTTTCTCTATCAATAGGATAGAGAATTCAATTGCCTTTCCTCTATAAATAGCCAAACAAACAGGATTTTTGGCGATTTATTCAGGAAAGTCTCATCTCAATTTGGTAGTTATTTCTTGCTAAAAATCAAATGGGTGCAGTGATATCCGTTTAAATGTTCATAATTTGAGGTGTAAATATCAATCAAAGAGTTTGTATAGCTATAGTAAAGAATAATATTTGTTATTTACTTGACTCCAAACTTACTTCATATATATAAAGACTTAGGATTTTTGGGGATTTAAGTGTTAGGGGAATAGAGAACAATGAAAAAAACTCAACTGACAATGGTAATGCTAATATTAGCAGCAATGGTGTATGGTTCCAAAGCTACAGCAACAACTGTGGTAAATACGGATAAATCTCACCTGAAATCAATAAAAGTTACTAAATTATCACCTATTAATCCTAATAAGAGCCAAGTATACCTGATTCGGGCTAATAAGCGTTATGAACAAGGAGACTATCAGGGAGCAATAGAAGATTATAGCGAAGTATTACGAATTAATCCCAATGATATAGAAGCTTATTATCAAAGGGGACTAGCCTACTATAAGCTCAAAAATTATCAAGGGGCAATTGCCGACTATAATCAAGCATTAAGGATTAATTCCGACTATGCAGATGCTTATATTAACCGGGGTTTGGTATGGCATGATTTAGGAAATGACAAACGTGCGATCGCAGATTACAGCCAAGCCATAAGGATTAATCCCAAAAATGCCTATGCTTACTATAACCGGGGCAATGCTAAACAGGATTTGGGAGATAGGTCAGGAGCAATCAGGGATTACACTCAAGCCATCAGTATTAATCCTAACGATGCCGAAGCATACAATAACCGTGGTAATGCCCGGGTTGGATTGGGAGAGTTGCAAGGAGCAATAGAAGATTATCAACAAGCCATAAGTATTAATCCCAAGTATGCCCAAGCCTATTATAACCGGGGTAATGCCCGTGCCGAGCAACAAGACTTTGAGGGGGCAATTGAGGATTATAATCAGGCTGTAAATATCGATCCCGACTATGCCCAAGCTTATGGTAATCGCGGCTTAGCTCAGTATAATTTAGATGATATCAGTAAAGCGATCGCCGACTTAAAGAAAGCTGCAAATTTATTCCAACAACAAGGAAAAGTAGAGGATTCTCGCAAAGCCCTTGATATTATCAAGATGATTGAGAATGACCAAACTGTATCATATCTGGAAGTAATCGCTGACTTTTTGGGTAAGTATCGTCACCTGGAAATAGGATAAAGGGTAATGGGTAATTGATTTTGCTGTTACCTATCCCAGAAACTCGGTTTTTTTGGGTGGTTGAAAAGAAACCCGGTTTCTAACCTTAGCCACCCTACTGAACGGGTATTTATGGAATCTCAAAAGTTAAGCGTATCAACATGACTCAAAATCTCTACGTAAATCCAGTGACAGGTAGTGATAGCGGTGCTGGTAGCGAAAACGCACCGTTGCAAACAATTACCAAAGCCCTCCAGCAAGCAACATCCGATACCAAAATTCAACTAGCAGATGGTAATTATACTGCTGCTAGCGGTGAATCCTTTCCCCTAAATATTCCCAGTGGTGTCACCGTTGTTGGCAATGAAAATAACAAAGGCAATGGCATTGTAATTACAGGTAGCGGTAACTACCTCAGTCGTACCTTTGCCCGTCAAAACGTCACCATAGTCATGGCTAATGATGCTACATTGCTAGGGGTGACAGCAACAAATCCCGATAGTCGTGGTACCGCTGTGTGGGTAGAATCAACTAACCCTACAGTCGCTAATTGTACATTTATCCAGAATAAGCGCGAAGGGGTATTTGTAACTGGTGATGGTAACCCGGTTATCCGCGATAGTGTATTTACCGAAAATGCCGCCAATGGTATTTCTATTGCCAAGGATGCTAAAGGTGAAATTCGGGGTAACTCCTGTTACAAAACAGGTTTTGGCATTGCCATTAGTGATGCCGCATCACCAACCCTGAGAGATAACAAAATATACGAAAACCGTTCCGGGATTCTCATCTCTGGAGATTCCCGTCCAGTACTGCGTGGTAACGTATCAGAAAGAAATACTCAAGATGGGGTTACCATAATTGCTAATGCCTTACCAGATTTAGGTAATAAGAATGACCCAGGGGGCAATATTCTTCGCAATAATGGTAACTTTGATTTGCAACATGCTGGTACTAACAAGCTAATTGTTGTAGGAAATCAAATAGATCCCACCAAAGTGAAGGGAAATGTGGAATTGATAGATAATCAGTCTCCTACACCCACACCAACTCCCACACCGGAACCAACTCCCACACCGACACCAACACCGACACCAACACCAACTCCCACACCGGAACCGACACCAACTCCTACACCGGAACCTACACCAACTCCCACACCGGAACCTACACCAACTCCCACACCGGAACCTACACCAACTCCCACACCGGAACCTACACCAGAACCTCCTCCTGATTTAACAGATATCAGTGGTCATTGGGCATCTGCATTTATTCAGGAATTAGTTAAACTGGATATAGTCAAAGGCTTTCCCGATCGCACATTTAAACCCGATGCGACAATGACAAGGGCACAATATGCAGCCTTACTGGTAAAAGCCTTTAATCCACCAGCTAAACGGGGTACAATTAAATTTAAAGACGTTTCCGATAACTTCTGGGCATCCAAGGTCATTCAACAAGCATATCAAGGAGAATTCCTCTCCGGTTACCCCAATAAAACCTTTCGTCCCAACCAGAATATTCAGCGCGTCCAAGTAATTGTTTCCTTGGTGAACGGACTCAAATTAACTGGTGGTGTACAAAGCGACTTAAATATCTACGAAGACAGCGCAAAAATACCCAGTTATGGCAGAGATGAAGTAGCAACAGCAACCCGTAAACGGTTGATTGCCAATTACCCGAACCTCAAGCAATTCAAGCCCATCCAGGATGCTACCCGTGCCGAAGTAGCAGTGATGGTGTATCAAGCTTTACTTGATGCTGGAAAAGTGAGTGCAATTGACTCACCTTATATCGTCAGTGTTTAATTTCCTCTAAAGCCCTAATTTTTCTAAAATTGGTTTTGTAGAGACAATATGCTTAGCTAAACCCAATTCTTTGGGACTAACACCAACAGCTAAAGCAATTAACTGGGGTAGGTGTAGCACTGGTAAACCTAGCTGACGTCCAATTACCTTTTCGACTTCTGGTTGGCGGGAATCTAAATTTAAGTGACATAAAGGACAAGGAGTAACCAAACAATCAGCACCAGCATCCAACGCCTCTTGGATGTGCATTCCCGCCATTTGGAAGGATTGGGTAGTAGCATAACTAGAAAGGGGCCATCCGCAACATTGAGTACGACCTTTGTAATAAATTGGTGTTGCCCCTACTGAACGAAAGACATTTTCCATTGCCTCTGGGTGAAAAGGATCTTTATCGGGTATAGATTTTTGAGCGCGGAGGAGATAGCAGCCATAAAAAGCCGCACATTTGAGTCCCGATAAATTGCGCTTCACCCGTTGTTGAATTGATTCTAAACCATAATCCTTCACCAAAGCATAAAGGAGATGTTTAACTTCACTACTACCGCGATAAGGTAAACAGCCCTCTTTTTCTAGCAAGTTATTAACCTGTTCTACATAAGTAGGATTTTTTTGCTGACATTCTTTCAAGCGTTCATCGACATGACCAATAACACCTTGACAAGTACTACAATGAGTCAGCAAAGGCAAATTTAATTCTTCTGCCAAAGCAATATTACGAGCATTAACAGTATCTTCCAACAGTTGGGAATCTTCTTTAAAAGTGCCAGAACCACAGCAAGCAGCTGCCTTTAACTCGACTAATTCAATACCCAATACTCGGGCAAGGGCAACAGTAGAGGAATGCAACTCCCCACAGGCACCCTGGGCAACACATCCAGGATAATAAGCGTATTTTAGGTTACGGGATAGCATACAATTTAATAAAAATAGGTATTAACCGTTCAGAAAAAACTCGACAAAGCTACCCAAAGATCGAAATTGTTAGCAATTTACGTTCGTAATCTTAGTCCTAAAGTACTAAAATTACAGGGATAAACGGCAAGCCACGCCAGTTGCTACAACGGGGGGAACCCCCGCAACGCACTGGCTCCCCTATCCTCTCAAACAATCGAGGATTACTTTTTTAAGTGGATTAAGCCTATGGATTCAACCCTGAAAGCGTTGTCTTGGCTAAAAAAATAGATAAAGTACTACTTACTATCCGATTTGACGGCGGCTTTATCTAATCCAAATATACCAGAGTGCTGTTTTGTGAGAAAGCAAAAAAATATCTACCCATTTTTGGGGAGCAATGTCTATATATGGGTTATAATTAAGTTACAGTTTCAAACCCTTCACAATAACTGTTTTATCGTCTTTAGTGATTGGTCATTGGTCATTTATAGCCTGGTGGGCGCAAGCTTTGCGCCCCTACAGACCTTGCGGTGGGCGCAAGCTTTGCGCCCCTACAAACTCATAATAAAATGCTTCGATAGTATACGGGCGATCGCGCTTTCAGATAAGATGTATATGCTCAAAATCATGAAGCCCATAAAGAGCAAACCGTAGCAACCGCTTGAGGATTTTTATCTATGAGCCAAGAAGAAACTTTTGAAAAGGTCAAGAATATTGTTGCCGAACAACTAAGTGTTGAGGCTGACACCATTACCCCCCAATCTAATTTTGTCAACGATTTAGGGGCTGATTCCCTAGATACTGTTGAACTGGTTATGGCTTTGGAAGAAGAGTTTGACATTGAAATTCCCGATGAAGCCGCTGAAAAAATTACCACAGTTCAAGAGACAGTGGATTACATCAAGGACAAAGTTGCCGCATCCGCACAGTAAGGCAATAGGGAATGGGAATTAAGCTAAAAATTCTCTTCCCTAGCCCCTAGTCCCTGTTTTGTTTGCCTGCATGGAAAGCCAGCTGTAACTGAATCATGACAGATTTTAAAGGTAAGCGCGTTGTTGTAACTGGTGTTGGCGCGATTACACCGATTGGTAATACACCAGCCGAATATTGGCAAGGATTGGTGAGTGGACGCAATGGTATCAACGAAATTACTTTGTTTGATGCCTCCCGTCACGCTTGTCGCATTGCTGGTGAAGTGAAAAATTTCGATCCGCACGATTACATGGATCGTAAAGAAGCCAAGCGCATGGATCGCTTCTCCCAATTTGGCGTTTCTGCTGCAAAACAGGCTTTAGCAGATGCGCAGTTGGTTATCAATGACCTAAACGCCGAACAAGTGGGAGTAGTAATCGGTTCTGGGGTTGGTGGCATTAAGGTAATGGAAGACCAGCAAACTGTGTACCTCAACAAAGGTCCAGACCGCTGTAGTCCGTTTATGATACCGATGATGATTGCCAACATGGCAGCGGGATTAACAGCTATTCACACCGGTGCCAAAGGACCCAATTCCTGCTCTGTAACCGCCTGTGCTGCCGGTTCTAACTCCATTGGAGATGCTTTTCGCCTAATTCAAGGTGGATATGCCCAAGCAATGATTTGCGGGGGATGTGAGGCAGCTGTAACCCCTTTGTCTGTGGCAGGATTTGCCGCTGCCAGGGCACTTTCATTCCGCAATGACGACCCCACCCATGCTTGTCGTCCCTTTGATAAAGACCGCGATGGATTTGTCATGGGTGAGGGTTCGGGAATTTTAATCTTGGAAGAACTGGAATATGCCAAGAGTCGCGGTGCCAGAATTTATGCTGAAATCGTCGGCTATGGTATGACCTGTGACGCTTACCATATTACCTCCCCCGTCCCCGGTGGAATTGGAGCTGCTAGAGCCATACAGCTGGCACTCAAAGACGCAGGAGTAAATCCAGAACAGGTCAGCTATATCAATGCCCACGGCACCAGCACTCCCGCTAACGATGCCAACGAAACCGCAGCCATCAAAAAAGCCTTAGGTGAACATGCTTACAAGGTGGCGGTTAGTTCCACCAAATCCATGACAGGTCACCTGTTGGGTGGTTCTGGTGGCATTGAAGCGGTGGCAACAGTAATGGCGATCGCAAATGACCGGATTCCACCTACAATTAACCTAGAAAACCCAGATCCAAAATGTGACCTGGATTACGTTCCCCATACTAGTCGTCCCCAAGAAATCGAGGTGGCACTATCCAATTCTTTTGGTTTTGGCGGTCATAATGTCACGCTAGCCTTTAAGAAGTACCTCTAAGGAATTTGAGATTTGAGATTTAAGATTTTGGATTTTTGCAACCTCATATCATAAATGTGTTCCTTTGGCAACTTATATATGAGATCAAAATTTCTAAAATAAAATCTACATCCCAAATCAAAAATCCCGAGTTTTCCAACTTGTCCCTTAACAAGTCGTAATGGGATGATAAAGATATTGCCAAAGGGGAAAACTCAAAATTCCCCAACGAAAAGCTAAAAGAGTGCTAACCCGTCGTTAACAATAAGAGATTATGGCTGTTGCAACCCAAACCCTCGAAGAACTTTGTATCAACTCAATCCGCTTTTTGGCAATTGATGCCGTAGAAAAGGCAAAGTCCGGTCACCCAGGACTGCCAATGGGCGCAGCACCAATGGCGTTTGTGCTGTGGGATAAGTTCATGCGGTTTAATCCCAAGAATCCTAAATGGTTCAACCGCGATCGCTTTATTCTATCTGCTGGTCATGGTTGTATGTTGCAGTACGCCCTGCTACATCTAACCGGTTACGATAGCGTGACGCTCGAAGATATTAAACAGTTCCGCCAGTGGGATTCTAAGACCCCTGGACACCCAGAAAACTTTGAGACAGAAGGTGTAGAAGTTACCACCGGACCCTTGGGACAAGGTATTGCCAATGGGGTCGGTTTAGCCATGGCAGAGGCGCATTTAGCAGCGAAGTTTAATAAACCCGATGCCAAAATTGTTGACCACTACACCTATGTAATTTTGGGTGACGGTTGCAACATGGAAGGTGTTTCCGGTGAAGCTTGTTCTTTGGCGGGACACTTGGGATTAGGCAAACTCATCGCTCTATACGACGACAATCACATCTCTATCGATGGTTCCACAGATGTTGCCTTCACCGAAGATGTTTCTAAGCGCTTTGAAGCTTACGGTTGGCACGTACTGCACGTAGAAAATGGTAACACCGATTTAGATGCGATCGCCAAAGCCATTGAAGCAGCAAAAGCTGTTACCGATAAGCCCACCATGATTAAGGTGACAACCACCATTGGTTATGGTGCTCCCAACAAGCAAAATACCGCCGGAATTCACGGTGCAGCTTTAGGTACCGATGAAGTTGCAGCAACCCGCAGTAATTTGGGTTGGGAACACGAGCCTTTTGTAGTGCCCCAAGATGCTCTTAACCACATGCATAAAGCCATTGAACGTGGTGCAGGTTACGAAGCGGAATGGAATAATCTATTTGACGAATACAAGGCTAAATACCCCCAAGAAGCGGCGGAATTTGACCGTTATCTCAGCGGTAAACTCCCCGATGGTTGGGATAAGGTATTACCTTCTTACACCGCTGAAGATAAAGGGCTACCTACCCGTAAGCATTCAGAAGCCTGTCTGAATAAGTTGGCAGCAGTTTTACCAGAGTTAATGGGTGGTTCTGCGGACTTAACCCACTCCAACCTCACGGAAATTAAAGGGGAGAGCGATTTCCAAAAGGGACAATACCAAAACCGTAACATCCACTTTGGGGTACGGGAACATGGTATGGGCGCAATTTGTAACGGTATGGCGCTCCATGGTTCAGGATTAATTCCTTATGGCGCTACCTTCTTAATCTTCACAGATTATATGCGTGCTGCCATCCGTTTGTCTGCCCTTTCCCAAGCGGGAGCTATTTGGGTAATGACTCACGACTCCATTGGACAAGGGGAAGATGGTCCTACACACCAACCCGTAGAAACACTGTCTTCTTTGCGTGCTATTCCTAACCTGACCGTGATTCGTCCTGCGGATGGAACCGAATGTTCTGGTGCTTACAAAGTGGCGATCACCAGAGCCAAGGAAAATGCACCCACTCTGTTGGCGTTCTCCCGTCAGGCTCTCCCCAACTTGACACCTACTTCCATTGAGGGTACTACTAGAGGTGCATACACAGTGGTAGATTGTCAAGGTACACCTGAACTAATTTTGATTGGTACAGGTTCCGAGTTAAATCTCTGTGTCACCGCAGCTGAAAAGCTTGCAGGGGAAGGTAAGAAGGTGCGTGTGGTTTCTATGCCTTCTTGGGAATTGTTTGAGGAACAGGATGCAGCTTATAAGGAGTCTGTCCTGCCAAAAGCTGTTACTAAGCGCTTATCTGTGGAAGCTGCTGTCAGCTTTGGTTGGCATAAGTATGTAGGTACTGAAGGCGATACTGTAAGTATAGATCGCTTTGGTGCTTCTGCTCCTGGTGGTACTTGTATGGAGAAATTCGGCTTTAGCGTTGATAATGTGTTGGCTAAAGCAAAGGCATTATTGGGTTAATTAGCAACATCATAATTGATTTTGGGGGCGGGCTGAAGAGCTTGCCCTTTTTTTTATTTTAATTAACCCCCAAAAAAAGAACTGGAATTAGCTATAGATCGCAAACGAAAATTGGAGACAGGGGAATGAACAAAAACCTATATGTGGGTTCGTCTGAGAGTGCAGGAAATTAATTTAGAAAATTGGTTGCAAATAGAATCTTGAGTTTGAGGTGTTGAAAAGAAAGCGATCGCCTCAACTTTATACCAGTATCAGTTATCAGTTCAATGTATTGTAGGGGCACGGCGTCAGCAATATTATTCTATACACCGAGAGATTATAGATGCCGTGCCCCTAACGGCGTCAGCAATATTATTCTATACACCGAGAGATTATAGATGCCGTGCCCCTAACGGCGTCAGCAATATTATTCTATACACCGAGAGATTATAGATGCCGTGCCCCTACGGACGCCATGACCCTTACAGATAATTTACAACAGGCTGACGCTAAGGCACACATCGAAGGCTAGCTGAAGCCCGGTGTCTTTAAACCGGGGTTGCTGACGGGATTTCTCTAGAAACCGGTTTTTTTCAATTAATTTCAACTAAGTATAAATTATATATTTAACTCAGATAAACCTGGTTTCTGCAAGATAAAGGTAATTTATTTACATTTATTAAAATACAATGAGTATTTGCTCAATTTATACATAAATTTTCAGATAGATTTTCCTTGGTTTAAACAGCCAATAAACTCAGTAAATATAGGTTTTAGAAGGTCATATTATCTTTTCAAGGTAAGTAAAGTTTAGTTGCAAAAAGTACTGCCATAACTGAGAGATGGTAAATTAAAAACTGAAGCTAGAAAGCTTAAGCGGCAGATAAAACAGCTACTATAAGTTGAGCTAACGTAAAGAGGTTGAATAGGCGCTTTGCAGTTCCATCTGTCTCGTACAAACACAACACAACACCCATCTCAAGAGTTGATATTTCCTCAATGACTGGAGAATAAAGGGGGCGCTGTCACTAATTTAGTTCATGTTTTTGTGAAAGTGCTAAATTAAGTACATCCCTGGCTAGAATTAACAAAGAGAGGAAAAAACTCAGCTAGTGTCAGAAACCCCACGGAAGACAGCCGGGGGCTTGAAGGTAGCCCTAATCTGACCAGACTAAGTACCTTGAGTACTACGTTAGAGGTAAGAGTTAAAGACCTACCAAGGGATGCGTAGCTAGTTCCTTGCTCTAGAACTTAAAAGTTAAACAGGTCTAAAGGGTTAAGCCAGTGCTTTTAAGATAGTACCGACCTCTAACATTGTCAAAGCTAACTTTACGCTTTGTAGCAAGGCGATTCCTGGCATACAGGGAAATGGATAAGTACTACTCCTCTGCTTATCCAACCCCGAAAGGGGGACAGCGATTAAAATCGCCCGCGCCTTACCCCCATGTCTAAAGCCAGGGGTCTCCTCGGCGCAGAGGTTCTGATGAGCTTGGGTGTTGTTGTTTTAATGGCAACAGTTGGGTTAGAACTGCATACAAAAGTGGAACGCGAGACAATCGAAATAGCGCCTTATGTCAATAATTGCTCTGAGAGCATGGTATCTCCAGGAATATGAGCCGATCAAAGAAGTGGAAAAACGTCCGCCGGACATTCGCCTCAGCAAAAAAAGTCTTTTAAGGTCGGCATTGAGAGCGGATTTTTTAGAAGATAGCGAAGTAGTTAGACACTCAACTTGGTTTGAGCGATATTTAGAAGGGGAAAACATTGAATTTTATATTGAGGGTAGTGGTGGATATTGCGTAGCTAATATCGACTTGATTAGCCACGAAATTTACTTCACTAAGCAGTCCCTATTAGCACAGTTAGACCCAACTATATTTTTTAGCTATCAAAGGCAGTATAGCGCCGCCACTGATGCCCTGCGAGAAGAATTACAAAATACTGTGGCAAGTTTAAATAAGCGATCGCGACTACCCCTAACATTAGTAGAAGCTTATCGCCCCCAGGAAGCAGGAATCAAGCTATCTGGGGCAATGATGCGCAAAATCCGCAAGAGTTTGTTATTTATTGGCGACATTACTCCTATTGCTAGTGTACCCGGAAACGAAAACGCCCAACTGATTCCCAGTCCCCAGGTTTGCGTAGAAATTGGTCACGCTATCCACAGCAAGCGCTCAGATCAAATTTTACTCGCCCAGATGCAACGAAAAGACATCGAGGGAGAAGTTCCCTTTGACTTGCAGCCATCCCAAATTATACAATTTCAAGACAGTAAGGAACTGTATCAAATTCTACCCCAAATCATTGAAAACCAACTGCTGCGATTTAAATTGTTTGTCTAAAATACCCCTTTCCCATTTCTATGGGAACCGTTTTGTGGTAAACAAACGTCGTAGGTGAGAGTTACATCACGCCAAGCCTGTGCGTCTCTTGGACGCGGGAGCATCCCAATTTTTGAAAAAGACCCAACCCTATAAGGGTAGGGCTATAGAAGCAAAGCCTGCCTAGCCTACCCTGCGGGAACACCTCCGGTGAACGGCAACGGCAGGCAAGCGTCCGTGTAGCGATACCCTTCCAGGGTATTATTAAAAATTCGGGATGCTCCCTTGGGCGCAAGTTTTGGGTCTGTTGGGCGCAAGTTTTGCACCCCTACTGACTCCTAACTACTTTTGTTACCGGTTCTACCCTGCTACCGAGAACTTACCCTTCCCATTCTGGGGTTCGGTTGCTAAAAATGGGTTGGATATGTTGCACTCTGATTCAACTTTATGCCTAGAACTCCAAATGAATTCGCAGTACACCTCCTCATGGAAGGTGGTCACCGGGAAGAAGTACGTTTTCCTACATTCCAGGATTTTCAGAAGTGGTACAACAGTGCATTGATGCCAAAGGTTGATTCTCACGAATTAATCAACGTGCCCATTAAAAATATTCAGCAGGAGTACTTAGTAGTACGTCCATCTCGAATTTTGGCAATTCGGGTAGAACCAGTGTTTACTTCTAGTGTAGAAAGATTTACATAACAAATGAGAAAAACCCTTGGTTTCCTTTGCTTGAGTTTCGGTATTACCCTTGTACATCCCGTCTGGTCAGCTGTAGGTCAAGTGACCCAACAACCGTCAGCTATACCCATACCCGTACCCACACGACAGCTAGAATTACCAACCCAAACTCAACAACCACCACCACTCAAACCGCTCAATTTGGCATATGACTGTAATCCCCGTCGCGCTTGCTTGGGTTGGGATGAGCAAATATTTTGGGGTGGTAAAGGCAAAGGTAAACCAGGCGATCGCTGGACGTTAATCAAGTCTATTGATAATAGTTTGCGTTACCTCAAATCCCGCAAGGCTGTGGAAGTGTATCAAAATTATCCCATCAAGGAAATCACCTTGGATCGCGTCCGTCGCAGCTTGTTACGTTTCCGGGAGTTGGTACGCACATCTAAGTCTGCAGCCCAATTGCAAGCTGCTGTACGTCGGGAATTTACCTTTTACAAGTCTGTGGGTAATGATGGCAAGGGTAGGGTGAAGTTCACAGCTTACTATGAGCCAGTTTATAATGCCAGCCGCGTTCGTACTTCAAAGTATAAGTATCCTTTATATAGTCTACCATCAGACTTTAAGCAATGGGCTACACCACATCCTACAAGGGTGGAACTGGAAGGTAAAGATGGTTTACTAGGGGATAAAAGTCCTTTGCGGGGTTTGGAACTGTTTTGGTTCCGCAATCGTCTGGATGCATATATGATTCATATCCAAGGTTCCTCAACACTGAAGTTAGCAGATGGTACAACAACCTCCGTTGGCTACGCTGGTGGCACCGATTATCCTTGGACTAGTATCGGTAAAGAACTGATTAAAGACGGCAAAATATCGCGCAACAATGGAACTATGCCTGGAATCCTTGGTTTTTTCCGTAGGAATCCTGTACAAATGAGTAACTATCTACCCCGGTGGGAACGGTTTGTGTTTTTCAAAGAAACTGGTGGCAAGCCAGCTAGCGGTAGTATTGGTGTACCAGTAAGTCCAGAGCGTTCCATTGCTACAGATAAATCTCTCATGCCACCGGGGGCATTGGCAATAGTTAATGCTTCCTTCCCCTATCCTAGTGGCAGAGGGCTGACTTATCGGCGAGTAAACAGGTTTGTACTCGATCAGGATACTGGAAGCGCCATTAAAGGAGCAGGAAGGGTAGACTATTTCATGGGTACTGGTAAGCTAGCAGGTGATCGCGCTGGGATTACAGGTGGTAATGGTTCCCTATATTATTTACTGTTGAAGAGATAATTTCTGCATAAAAAAAATCGGGAGTGAGGAGTTATAAATTTAACCCCTCACTTCTTTGTTCAAGAGTCTCGAAGGTGTAACCAACCGTCATTTTAATACATGAAAAGTGTTCAACGTATTACAATTTATTCAGTAATATTGCGGTTACTGCACCCCTAGTATTTGGATATTTCTTATTTGACGGTTCGTGACACCTTCGTTGGGTTGATGACTAGTTGGAAGGTAATCCGTAAGCAACCCAACCAACTTCCTCATTAGTATGATTACCATCAGAGGCATACTGACTGTTATTCTTGAGGATATTGGCTTCATCAAACCGGATTTCAAAAGAGGTCGGAGTCACGTTTCGGACTCTCAAACCAGGGATTTCTGATCTATTATAGGTTTGAGTCATGGGAATCACCAACACCTGCAAGTTTGCAGGAAAGGGAGAATCGAAAGTTACCGTCTGCCAATTTCCTGTTTGTCTATCTGCCTGTAGGGGATTAATGATTCCAACCCGACTAGTACACAGGCAAGGATGCCTGTGCCACAACCTATCATAATTTTTGCGATAAACTACTAGGCAAACTTGCTTTGGTAGACTACTAAGCATAATAATTTATTCGGATTTGCTAACAATCAAATCCTTAAGGTTTGTACGACCAATCTCTGATATTTGTAAGTTTTGCAAAGGATCTGACCTCTGATTCCATTGCTGCCAGCTTGTTTGAATCAAAGGTATTGCACTTTTGGTAATAAATAAAGCAATTAGTATGCTGACCGCACCATCCAGCCAGAAACATTGGAAAACATAAACGGCGATCGCACTGATAATAACTCCTACGGAACTTGCTAAATCTGCTAACATATGGAGAAAAGCACCACGGACATTTAAGTTATCCTGAATGTCTCCATGGAGAAGCCAAGCACCGACCAAATTAATCATCAATCCAATGGTTGCGGTAAGGAACATGGGACCACTGAGGATTTGTTGAGGTGGTTGGGTCAGGTGTTCAATTGCTTCCCAGGCAATTAATCCTGCCATCAGCAAAAGTCCTAATCCATTAAAAAGGGCAGCCATGACATCGAACCGAGGATTCCCTGGTAGTTTGCTCCTGGAGGTTAAACGGACTAGCCAACTGGCACTCAAAGCCAAGATAATTGCCCCTGCATCAGCGAGCATATGCCAAGCATCGGAGCGTAGAGCCAAGCTATGGCTGAGATTACCCGCTAACCACTCTAAAATGGCAAAAACAAGGATTGCTACCAGGATGATACTCAAATTAAGACGCTGTTTGGCTCCCATGGACGGTTGCCAAGTACAGTTAGGGGAATCGCAAGAATGCCACAAATAAGCCATTCAGATAATCCTTATATAGTTTTCTACTTTCTTTGCGTCGGTCTACAACAGATTTGTGCTAGACCGACGCTTTTATCCTAAGCTTTGAGGTAAGTACTCATTGGTAAAGTGGACGTAGCTTGTCCCAAAGAGACTTAAAATTTCGTATTTTCAAAATAAGCCACGACCCTACGTCATGAGGAAAACACGTAGTTTATGGGTAAGTCATGAACTATAGTATACCTCAAGAGCAAATCTATGGAAGGACGATGTTAAACCAGAACTCAAATTCATCTAGAAGACCGAGGAAATTCTTGAATGCATCTAAATCTCCACCATAGCTACCTACTATAGCGCTATAGAAACAGTCAGATTTTTCGCTAAGGGAAAGCCAATATGTGTCGTACCTGTATCGGGTGATTGAGATTTCCTGGGTCTGTTGGGTCGAAGCTTTCTTTTTGAGAACAATGAAGCTAAAAACAACCAGCAGCAGGAATTTCAGATTTATTGTCACTCCCTCAGACGAATCAAATAATATTTGCTAGAGAATATTAAATTTCATATACAAAAATTCGATCATATAAGTAATTTCACTACAATTTGTATTGTATACAGTATATTCAATATATTTAATTGTAAGAATTATTATATGTTGTCTGCCAATTATAAGCAGGTTTTGCTAACGCTGGTAGGTAATTTGAAACAATTACGAGATTTCTCTACAAAACTGCATTTTGAAAATCTAATTAAATTAATTGATGGTGTCATTAAGCGGATAGAAAATGATTCATTTTCCATTGCAGTTGTGGGAGAATTTAAGCGAGGCAAAAGTACATTTATTAATGCTTTGTTAGGTGAGGAAATTTTACCATCAGATGTTTTACCTACAACTGCTACTCTCAACCGAGTAATTTATGGGTCAGAACCATTTGTGAAGATTATATTTAAAGATGGTGAAGAGCGAAAGATAGCAATTCACAAATTGGTTCATTTTGTGAGTAAGCTGACGGTAGAAAGTCAAGCTGTAGCTGCAACTGTGCAGGAAGCTGTTATTCATTATCCAGTAGAACATTGTGGAAATAATGTAGACATTATTGATACTCCAGGATTAAGTGATGATGAAAATATGACAGCAGTAACTTTGTCAGTTATCCAAAGTGTTGAAGCTGCAATTATGGTCACATCTGCTCTTGCACCTTTCTCTGAATCTGAAGGTAATTTTATCACTGAAAAGTTGCTGACTAATAGTGTTGGTCGTGTCTTGTTTGTAGTCAACGGAATAGATAGTTTAAATCATGAACGAGATGTTAATAAAGCAATCAAAACTGTTGAAAGACGGATTAAGGAATGTATTGAAAATTGGTTAGAGCAAGAGTTTACTAAGGATTCAAAGGAGTATAATTTACACCTAAAAAAGTTTGGCAATCTGCAAATATTTGGACTTTCTGCTTATCAAGCTTTGTCAGCTAAACAGAACAGTGATGAGAAATTGATTGACCAAAGTCGTTTTCGACAATTTGAATCTGCTCTACGACATATTTTACTTACAGAACGGGGAAAAATCATTTTACAAGTGGGTGTTAATCAAGAGCTTGATTTAGCTACAAAAGTTTTAAAAATCATCGACAGTCAACAAAGGGAATTAAGGATTCAGCAAGAAAATTTTCTCAAAAAGTACAATGATATTAATAGTGTAGTTGTCAAGTTTAAAGAAATTAAAACGCAAAGATTATCTTATACAATTGCTGCTGTTGATAATATTAAATTGCAAGTTAATTCCTTAATAGACCAACTAGAAAATCAGATTGAGCAAGCTGTTGAGGAAGTGATTGAATCAACAGAAGTAAATCTCACTGATGGTACGAAGGTTTTGCTTGAGCAGTGTGCTGTACAGGTTGCTAATGCTGTACAAAGTGTGAGCCAAAAAATAGCAGAGCAAATACAGATTCTAATCCAACAAGAGTTATCAGCAGCAGTACAGCGAATACAAACTTTGGTAGAAATAGCACCTGAGGTAATGAGTGGTGTGGAAATGCATTTATCTCAGTTAGATAGGGATATTGTTTTTGAGGGTAATTCAGGAGTAGTAAATAACTCCCTTAATCAAGCTTTGAATGAGTTCCATCAAAATAATCAGGAACATCTGAG
The DNA here is from genome assembly GCA_030065825.1 of Nostocaceae cyanobacterium. Lineage (GTDB taxonomy): Bacteria > Cyanobacteriota > Cyanobacteriia > Cyanobacteriales > Nostocaceae > JASJCY01. The sequence goes on from JASJCY010000019.1 coordinate 40,541, forward strand.
TAATTTACCGACTTTATTTACTTGCAGTTCAGAAGTATTTCTTTGGGAAGATGAATCTAAAGGTCAAGGTTTATATACTGTCGTGGGTGGTGCTGCTGGTTCTTTGTTTGGTCCTTTGGGAATAGCAATAGGTGCAGCAGTGGGTGCAGGAATTGGTAATGTTCAAAAAGCCAGAAATTTTAAAAATAATTATAAATTGAAAATTATTGCTGCAATTGAAAGTCAATTGCGAGGGCAAAATCCTAAACAAGTAAGCGATGACTACGTTTACAGGGGTTGCAAGAATTTAGAAGTTCTGAAAAATCGAGTAGAACAAGAAATCATTATTTGGATTGAGTCGATGCAAAATGTACTTGCTAGACTGCTCGGAAAACAACAAGTTTTAGTTGAAAATGAGCGTCAAGAACTAGATACAATGCATAGGGAAACAGAAAATATCCTCAATCATGCTTGGATGATATCTGAGGAGTTATACGAAATTATCTCCGGAAATGAAGAGGGTAATTTTCAGGAAAAAATTTGTCAAGCTTGTAGTTATAGTAATGAATCGATTTCTAAATTTTGTATCAAGTGTGGTACTCGATTGAGTTAAGCTACTTATTCTTTTCAGACAGTACTCTAATTGATAGGAGCGGACTATAAAAACACAATGGCTAAGGTAGCGCTACTGATTGGGGTAAGTGAGTATGAATCGGGATTAAAATCTCTACCTGGTACACAAAAAGACATTGAGGAAATGCAGGGAGTTTTGAAAGATCCAAATATAGGTAATTTTGATGAAGTAAGGCTGTTAACTAATCCTAATTTAGAAATAATGCAGGTAGGAATTCAAACCTTGTTTTCAGAACGCCAAAAAGATGATTTGTTAGTACTTTATTTCTCTGGTCATGGCATTATAGATAATTACGGTAAGCTTTATATGGCAAGTTGCGGGACTAGCAGAGATTATTTTGAATCAACAGCGGTTGCTGCTAATTTTGTGCATGACATAATGAATAAAAGCTGCTGTAAACGACAAGTAGTGATTCTCGACTGTTGCTATAGTGGTGCTTTTGCTCAGGGTTTATCGGCTAAAAATAGTGGTTTGGTAGACATTGAAACTCAACTAGGTGGTGAAGGAAGGGTTATTCTCACCTCTTGCAGGGATTTTGAGTATTCATTGGAGAAAGAAGGAGTAGGTATTTACACCCGTTATCTGGTTGAAGGTATTAAGACGGGAGCAGCAGATACAAACAATGATGGCGTAATTTATGTTGATAAGTTGCATGAGTACGCTAAAAAGAAAGTCCAAGAAACTGCACCATCAATGAAGTCAGAAATATATGCAGTTAAAGAAGGCTATAAAATTAAGATTGCTAAAGCACCTCTGGGTGACCCAAAGTTTAAGTATCGCAAAGAAGTTGAGCAGTTTGTTAAAGGAGGAAAAATTTCTACGGTGAGTCGGAGAATTTTGAACCGACAGCGCGATAAGTTTGGTTTGACGGTAGATGAAGCAATTGAAATAGAAAATGAGGTTTTAAAACCATATAAAGAATACCAAGAAAATTTGCAAGAATATGAACAGGCACTTTTAGAAGCAATTGAAAACGAAGGTTTTCTCAATGATGAAACTTTGAGTGAGTTGAAACATTTGCAGCGTATATTGCAAATTCAAGATGAAGATATAGCACCGATTTATGTAAAAATAACTGCGCAGATAAAATCTGAATTTGCTAATAAAAAATATCAAAATATAGAAATTAATATAAGTTCTTTTAACGAGATAAAGTTATGTTTGATACTGATGACCGCTCTAATAAGATTGCGGCAGATTTGCAATAAAATCAACCTGGAAAATTCTGTTATATTGATTGACCAAGTCATGGAAAGACTGGGAAGTAAATCGTTTTCTATAGCAGTTTTTGGGGAGCTTAATCGAGGGAAGACTACATTAATTAATGCTCTTCTAGGGGAGGAAATTTTACCATCAGATATCGATCCATGCTCTGCTACTCTGACTCGGGTTACTTATAGTATCAATTCTTTTGTGGAAGTAGAATTCAAAGATGGTCGCAAAAAAAATGTAGCAATCGACAAACTTGCTGATTATGTAACTAAGCTGACACCAGAAGCCGAAGCAATAGCAGCAAATGTGAAAGAAGCTGTTGTTTATTATCCAGCTAATTTTTGTAAGAATAATGTGGACATCATAGACACCCCAGGATTAAATTACGACCCGAATATAACTGAGGTGATACTTTCAGTTTTACCAAAGGTTGATGCTGCTATTTTGGTAATTATGGCTCAATCACCTTTTTCGGAGATGGAACGGGATTTTTTGGAGAATAAACTATTAACAAACGACCTAGAGCGGGTGATTTTTGTAGTGACTGGAATTGACCGCTGCGCTCAACCTGGAGATGCGGATAAAGTGATTGCTAGTGTCACAAAACGTATTAAACAATATGTATTAGGAAGAGCAGCAGAACAATGGGGTAAAAATTCACCAGAATATAAGGTTTACTCACAAAAAATTGGCGAAGCAAAAGTTTTTGGTCTTTCTGCTTACCAAGCTTTAGAAGCTAAATCTAACAATGATAATGAGTTACTTGTTAAAAGCCGTTTTCTTGAATTTGAGGCTGCTCTAAAGAAGTTTATTGCGACAGAAAGAGAAACTATTCGCTTACAAATAGCAGTGAATGGAGTTATTGTTATAGCCAAGGACATTATGAGCATAATCAATACCCAGGATACAACATTGGATATAGAAATAGAAGAAATGAATAAAATGCGTTTAGAGACAAAAACTATTCTCAAAGATGCTATTAATATTTGTAAACAAGTAACCGCAATTAATAACAATAATTAACATGAATCTATATAGCAATTATCAAAAAATGACTTAATTTTAAAGCAGTTAAAAATGCTATATTCTGTCTAAAATTTATCAAAAAATTAACCACCAAGGAGTAAACAATGGAACCTGAATTGAATACTGAATTAAATCAAGAAGCAACACCACTGAAATCCCTGACAGATTACAATAAACTCACAAACAACCTATTAGTTGATTTAAAGAGACTACGCTCCTTCTCTGAAAAACTTAATCTTGAGAAATCAATTGCATCAATTGATGATGTACTAAAAAAAATTGAAAATAAAACCTTTTGGGTTGCAGTTGTGGGAGAATTTAAACGTGGTAAAAGTACATTTATTAATGCTCTGCTAGGGGAAGAAATTTTACCATCAGATATCGATCCATGCTCCGCTACTCTTAATCGGGTTACTTATAGCATCAATTCTTTTGTAGAAGTAGAATTTAAAGATGGTCGCAAAGAAAATGTCGCAATTGACAAACTTAGTGATTATGTAACTAAGCTGACACCAGAAGCAGAAGCAACAGCAGCAACTGTGAAAGAAGCTGTTGTTTATTACCCAGCGAATTATTGTAAGAATAATGTGGACATCATAGACACCCCAGGATTAAATGATGACCCGAATATGACTGAGGTGACACTTTCAGTTTTACCAAAGGTTGATGCTGCTATTTTGGTAATTATGGCTCAATCACCTGTTTCGGAAGTGGAACGGGATTTTTTGGAGAACAAATTATTAACAAATGACCTAGGACGGGTCATCTTTGTTGTAACTGGAATTGACCGCTGCAATCGACCCGGAGATGCGGATAAAGTGATTGCTAGTGTTAAAAAACGTATTAAAGAATATGTATTAGGAAGAGCAGCAGAACAATGGGGTAAAGACTCTCCAGAATATGAGGTTTACTTGAAAAAAATTGGGGAACCAAAAGTTTTTGGTCTTTCTGCTTACCAAGCTTTAGAAGCTAAGGATAACAATGATGGTGAATTACTAAACAAAAGTCGTTTTTCTGAATTTGAGAAAGCTTTAGAAGAATTTCTAGTTACAGAACGGGGAGCTATTGAATTGCAAGTTCCTATCAATCGAGTTATTGCTTCATCTGCAGAAATTTTATCCACAATTAGCATTAAAGAAAATGCTCTAAAAATGAAGCTAGAGGATTTTGAACAAGTCTACGAAACTTCTGTAAAAGAAATTGCAGAGTTACGAAGCAGAAAAAAAGAAGAAATGCAGCTTATCGATAGAGCAGCAGAAAATGTTAGATATAATGTGAGACCTTTACTTAATCGGTTAGAAGACGAGTTGAAACGAAGTGCAGAGCAAGTTATTGATTCCACAACTATCACCATCAATGAATTGAATAATAAAAAATCTCTGACTGAGAAACTTAGTCGTAAAGTTTCTAATGCTTTGCAAAAAACTGGACAGAATTTAGGAGATAAAATCCAGAACGAAATTCAACGGGGTTTAGCACAAGAAGTAGATAGATTAAAAGATTTTGCTGAGTCAGTTGTTACAGTTTTAAATCGCATTGAAATGAAGTTTGTTGATATTGAAGCTGACAGTCATCGTCGCAGAAGTACAGGTGGGGAAGCGATCGCTGCTGCTTTGTCTGTGTTTACAGGATTTGGTGGAATTTGGACGGGATATCGTACAGCTGGTATTGGGGGTGCTGCTGTGGGTGCTGGTGCAAGTGTTGTTACATTCTTTAGTGCTGGAATTGTAGCTGGTTTGATTGGATTACCAATAACTTTACCTGTCGCAATTACTGTAGGAATTGTATCTGCTTTCACAGGAGGTTGGTTGACCCAAAAGGTATTTGGTGGTCAGCGTCTAGAAGCTTTTAAGGAAAATTACAAAGAAGCTATTCTCAAAGATATTGAAAAGCAACTCAGAACTAATCCAATTAACCAAAAAGTTGAGGATCAAATTTCTGAAACTTTTGCTGCTCTCAAAAAAACACTGAATCAAGAAGTAGAGACTTTACTGGATAATACCCAGAATACTCTGACTGACTTAAATCGGCAACGTCAGCAAAACGAAACTCTCACAGAAGCAAAACAGAAAGAACTTAATGAAATACGAAAAGAAACGGAAAGAATTCTAGGTAGCGCTCAAAGACGTTCCCAAGAACTTGTGGAAATTCTCAGTGTTTGAAATTGATATTATTCAAACTGTGAGGTATTAGAGAAACCGGGTTTTTGTGGGTAGAGTAAAGCTTACTTAAAACCTCTCTCCTACTAGGAGAGAAGCTTTGAAACCCCACTTCCCGCATTAAAAGTTTTTCCGCTTCCCTCTCCTTCTAGGAGAGGGTTTCCCCCGGGGGAAGGGGGGTTAGGTTTCCGAGATTTTGTGTTAATAACAATACTTTTCAAACATCCTCTTAGGGTTTTTGTGGGTGGAGTATCGAATGTTCTCATACTTAGTTGATCAAAAACCCGGTTTCTTAAGGTTTTTGTGGGTGGAGTATCGAATATTCTCATACTTAGTTGATCAAAAACCCGGTTTCTTAGAGGTTGTTTGGAAAGTCTAAAGCTTTACGAAAAAACCTCACTTCTTATCTCTCTCCTAGGAAGAGAGAGACTTTGAAACCCCTATTTTTCTGTTCCCCTTCCGATATAAAAAGTTTTTCCGCTTCCCTCTCTCTTTTTCCCCTCTCTTCCCTCTCCCAATGGGAGAGGGGTTAGGGGTGAGGGGTTAGGTTTTTAGGGTTGTGATGTTAGACATGTCATATCTTGCAACATTTTCAACAAGCATAGAGAAACCGGGTTTATAAACCCAAAATTAAGGTTTTGACAGGTCAATATTCGAGGGTAAACCCGGTTTCTGACCCAGGTGCAAGATGTGTGACATAATACTTTTCAAACATCCTCTTAAGGTTTTTGTGGGTCGAGTATGGAATATTCTCATACTTAGTTGATGAAAAACCCGGTTTCTTAGGTGTTAATGTTCACTTTATAAATGACCTCTGAAAAACCTCACAGTTGATACAATTAACTTCACAGTCTAGGTATGAACTATGGAAAATCCATCAGCTACTAATCCTACTGAAAATATCGATCTTAATTTTGGTCATTATTTAGAAGTACGTAATCGCCAATTCTCTGCTCATTTAGTCAGTGGAATTCCCGATTATGCTTTTTCTCTAGACGAAAAATTGCGCCAACAACTAACAGTAATAGGACCTGTGAGAAAAATAACACAGGCTTTAGTAAGTTGGGCAATTCCCGTTTTTAAGCAGCTGCTTTTGATGGAAACTATTGCTGTTGGACCACAACAATATCCTCAAATCCATGCACTGGGAGAAGATTGTGCTAAACAGTTAGGTATTGGTGTTCCCCAGATTTTTATTCAGAACGATTCTAATTCTGATGCTTACACTTTTGCTACTGATGATATTGCACCAATTATTGTTCTCTCTAGTGAAATTGTTGAATGTTTTACACCAGAAGAACTGAAATTTGTCATTGGTCATGAATGTGGACATATTCACAATTTACATGGTGTTTATAACACGGTAATTGAAATTATGACCAATCAACTAGCAAAAGAAATTTTGCAAAAAGTTCCCACTAAGGGTATATTAGAACCATTCGTCCAAGGTGGACTGACAATATTTTTTAAACGCTGGAGTCGGTGTGCTGAAATTACTTGCGACCGTGCCGGATTAATCTGTTGTGGTGATATCAAAGCAGCAGAAAGTGCCTTTGTTAAACTCATTATTGGTGGTGGAGAACGTGCAAGGGAAATTAATATTGAGGCTTTTTTAGAACAATTTAGAAATGCTCAATCTACTCCCCTGCAAATGATAGAACTTTTTAACACTCACCCGCTGATTCCTAAACGCATTGATGCACTGCGTTTGTTTGCTGACTGTGATGTTTTCCATTCTTGGAGACCAGAATTGCGTTCACAGGAATCTCGTAGCAAAGAAGAAACCGATAATTTGTGTGAAAACATTCTTCGTATAATTCCTCAGGAATATTAATCAATGATATGGAATCCTTAAATAGATATATTCACTATAATTTGACTAATTTACGCCAAGAATTTGTACAAATTATTAATGATTTTTCCGAAGGATTAAGCTCGGAAAAAGTTAAAAATGCTATAGGAACAAGACTGATAAAACATATACAGACTCAAATAAACCAAATTTTAACTCGTTTGGAAGCAGAATTTGTTCTCGTTGTTATAGGTGATTTTAAACGTGGTAAATCAACATTAATCAATGCTTTGTTAGGAGAAGCTGTTGTCACCACAGATGTGACACCAGAAACAGTGACCATTAATCATATTCAATATGGTCCAGAAACGAAAATAAATATTTGTTTGACTGATAGTGGTCAAATGTCGTTAGAGATAGACGAACTAAAATCAGAACGACTAAATCCGATTTTAGAAAACTTTGTTCAGCCAATTAGTCATCTGAAAATTGAAACACCCATTGAATGGTTGCGTGGTTTACGTCTGGTGGATACCCCTGGAACTGGGGATATTTTTAAGCGTTTTGATCGCCAAGTTCATACCTATCTTTTACAAGCTGATGCAGTAATATTTGTCGGGTCAGCTCTTGCTCCTTTTTCCCAAGCAGAACAAGCATTTCTGGAACTTTCTGTGATTCCTCGGGATTTTCCCAAAGTCTTTTTTGTTCTGAATATGATGGATAATATTCGCACTGAAAAAGAAGCAGAAAGATTATTAAAAAATGCCCAAAAAAAGATTAGTCGCTTGTTTCCTAATGCTCAACTTTTCGGACTAAGTGCTTTTGATGAATTTTGTCGTCTTCAATCTTTATCTAGACCAAATTCTGCTCGTGCTTTAACCCTGGAAAAATCCTTCCAAGAATTTCGTGAATATTTATCAGAAACTATTCTCCTACAACGTGATTTAATTCAACTTGATCGAGCTACCGACCGCATGGAACAGATGTTACAAGAGTTTGAGGATAGTTTGTTGCTGCTGTGTAATGCTATGCAAGCAGATCGATCCAATCTCAGTCGAGCTATTAACCAGTGTGAAGATCCAACCTCAGAATTATTTGACAAGATTGCACAGCATACTCAAGTAATGAAAGATGAAATTAATCAAATGTGCGACCAAGCTTGTGAATGGATTAAAGAGTTTGTAGACCGTTTAGAGAAAGAAGCAATTACTGCCATTCCTAACTTTAAAATTGAGGATATTAAACGTCATTTTCAATTTTTTATGACCAATTCACTTTGGGAAGCTATTAATAAGTGTCTGGATTTTCATCAACCCACTATATTTGAAAATGCTAATCAAGCTCAAAAAGCAATTTTCACCGATTTCCAACTTTTAACCGATGTTAGTGGTATCATATCTCAAACAACTATAGAAGCAAAAACTGACCACCAGCAACCCCCGATAAATTTTGATACTTTTGAAATTTTGACAGATTGCGACCCATCTACTTTTGTAGCTGAGCTAATAGTTAGTAAAACAAAAGATTTAGGAACATCAAGACAAGCAGTTAACTATCAACAGGAACTGCAAAATGCTATGCCAGAATTTAAACTAGCTCTCATCCAAGAAATTCGCTCATTGTACAATAATATCGCAACCAAAATTGAGCAGCAAATTGAAAGTGTATATCAACAAAATATTGAAGCTTCACTTTCAGTTATGCAACAAGCACAGGAAGTTTGCGCTCAAGAAGCACAGCAAGTAACTGTAACTAATCAAGTATTGCAAGAGTCATTATTGTTATTGAATAATTCTCGTAGTAAACTCAAAATTTTGAAGCAAAAAATTTACTCTGAAGATATACTTGAGGATATGTCTAGAAGTTAGCTGGAATAATTTACTTACTATAGCAGTTTTCACTTGGATAGAATACAGATAAACCTCACCCCTTTCCCCTCTCCTTACTAAGGAGAGGGGAGTCGGTCGGACGGGGTGAGGTTTCGAGTGTATTGGACTCAACTGAAAACCGCTATATTACTCCCTTCCCGCTATTAAATTACCCAAAAATTGTAGGTTGGGTTTCGTTCCACCCCTCCGGGGAAGCAAGCTACAACCCAAGCTACACCTACACCTAAATCATTTGTGATAAATAAGATCCCCGACTTCTACAAGAAATCGGGGATCTGGGGGAAGAATTCTCACAATTCAAATAGGATTGCTGTATACTGGTGGTACTTGTATTATCGCTGCCAAATTTTAATAGTATTGTCATCACTACCACTAGCGAGAATTCTACCATCTGGACTAAAAGCCAAAGAATTCACGCCATTTCTATGTCCACTCAAGGTGCAGATGGATGTCCAAGTCCCTACATTCCACAATTTAATAGTATTGTCATAACTACCACTAGCCAGGATTTGACCATCAAAACTGAAAGCAACCGCATGAATTGGTTGGGAATGCTCATCAATGGTGTGGAGTAACTCACCTGTAGATAAATTCCACAACTTCACCGTTTTGTCTTGACTTCCACTGGCAAGGATTTTACCATTCGGACTGAGAGCGATCGCCCAAATCCAGTCTGAATGATCGCACAACTCTTGTATTAGTTCCTCTTTATCCAGATTATACAACTTAATGCTATTGTCTGAACAATCGCTCACAATAGACTGACCATCCGGGGTAATAGCAAGGGAATAAACCCCCCATGAGTTTTGATCTAGATTACCTATGTTCCCTCCCGTTGCCAAATTCCACTTCTTGATTGTATGGTCTTGACTACCACTAATCAGAGTCTTACCATCTGGAGTAATTGCTAGGGAACGGATTGCGTCTATATGTCCAGAAGTAAAAAACCAACCACCAACGGTACGAACTAGTTGTCTATTATTGAGATTCCAGATTTTGATAGTTTTATCCACACTACCACTAGCAAGGATTTTACTATCAGGACTAATAATAACACAATTAACTGTATCTGAATGTCCCTCAAGAGTGTCAAGCAAGCGTCCATTGATCGGATTCCAAATTTTGATAGTTTTATCCCCACTACCACTGACAAGGATTTTACTATCAGGACTAATAGTAACACAATTAACTGTATCTGAATGTCCCTCAAGGGTGTAAACACATCTCCAAGAGTGAGTTTGACAAATGGAAGCTGTAGCAATTGCAATCTTGTAACCTTCCTTGAATGTCTGGATACGTGGCTTCATTTCCTCTCTAACTGCTTGCACTTTCTCTTTCGCGTAATCATGCAATTCATCAATAGAAATCACGCCATTTCCGTCTCTATCCGCTGTGCCAGTTTTAATCCCTTCTACTAAATAATAAGTATAAACACCTGAATCTTCAGCCTCAAAGGATTTGCTGATATCAGAAGAAGATGCTAGCAACGCACAGTCAGAGATTGATTTTGCTTGCCAATCTTGAACAAAAGCACCACTATAACAACAGTCTAGAATCACCACTTGCTGCCTAGAAGGGCTTGCTTTCATGATATCTTGTATAAAACCCGCTGACACTGCTGTTGCCTTAAAGGCATCCCTGCTAGTGATTGGAGTTGCTAGGTAAAGCCTACCATTACGGTCATCTGTGATTCCATGACCTGAGAAAAATAACAGGGTGAGGTCATCCTTTTTACAATTAGCAAACAACTTTTGAATAGCTGTTTGCATCCTTACTAAATCAGGATCTAGCAATGTTTCTACACTGTCAAAACCACCCAGTTGGGGATTTTGCAACACTTGATACAAAGCATCAACATCTTTTGCAGCAGTAGGAACTGGTGGTAAACCAGCCTCATACTTACTCACCCCTATTAGCAATGCTAACTTTCTAGCCATTAGAATTGTCCTGAACAGTTGCTAGCAGTTCCTTTGCCACTCTTTCAGCCTCTAATAACTCTTTTCGGCTATTAGCTTCAATCTCAACCTTTCTATTATTGGCTTCTACAGCAATCTTGATTGGCTTGTTACCCAAGCGATCGCCTACAAATCCCAAAAACTTCTTGATATTTTTGACATTTACCTCCGCTGTCAATATTCCCACCAAAAAGGAAATTCCTGGTTTGCTTCCCTCTTCTGGATTCAGGTCTTCCGTGCGTCCAACTCGTTCTACTTCCTCCCGATCACTGAGTTGATTTAACAAAATTTGTATTATTTCTTGCTTCTCTTCTGCGTCTAATTCTGGATCGTTAATGGCAATGGTAAATACTACATGAGATTCTGCCGTCATCATAAATCCCTAAATATTTTCATCTACTACCTTGTAATTAATTATAGTTACTGAGCCAAACTGGTTGTGTTGCCAAAACTAGACAAGCTCTAGTATATCTATGAAAATAGAGATTATTCGTCTGTAATTGCAAACTATAGTTAGCATTTCTGCTTTTATTCCAAAATACTCCTAAAAATTACTCTTTTTTGCGGAAAATGGAGCTAAAAGCATACAGCAGTATAGATTAAAATATCTTGTCACCCCTTCAGGTATAGAACTTAATCGTGACAAAAAGCGACAATTATCTTACTTTCGTCAACAGATTTTATAAGCACAACCATGAAATTCAGTGAAATTATCGAAAAACTCGGTGACGCAACTATCAACCATAGCCTCAGTACCAACCAAGAACTCAACCCAGAAATTACCGCTTTAGCAGCGGTGGATGAAGCACAAACGGGCAGTATTAGTTACATAGAAGGAGCGAAATTTGCCACTTTTGTAACCAAGACAAACGCCAGCGCTTTAATTTTACCCCTAGATGAAACATTACAGATACAAGCACAACAACGAGATATAGCTTGGATTGCAACCAAACAACCCCGCTTATTATTCGCTCAAATCATCGCCTTATTTTACCAACCCTGGCGTCCCGCACCGCAAATTCACCCCACCGCAGTAATTCACCCCACAGCAAAAATCGGCAAAGAAGTCTACATAGGTGCCCATGTAGTAATTGAACAAGCAGTAGAAATCGGTAACCAAGTTTGCATTCATGCCAATGTAGTAATTTATCCCCAGGCAAAAATTGGCGATCGCACCACCTTACATGCCAACTGTACCATCCACGAACGCAGTCGCATCGGTGCAGATTGCATGATTCACAGTGGTACCGTCATCGGTGCAGAGGGTTTTGGCTTTGTACCTACCCCCAGTGGTTGGCTAAAAATGGAACAATCTGGCTGTACAGTGTTAGAAGATGGTGTAGAAGTAGGCTGCAATAGCGCCATTGACCGTCCCGCTGTCGGTGAAACCCGCATTGGCACTAGTACTAAAATTGACAATTTAGTCCAAATAGGTCACGGTTGCCAAATTGGTGCTGGTTGTGCTATTGCTGGTCAGTCAGGGATGGCAGGAGGTGTGAAAGTGGGAAATCGCGTTATCCTAGCCGGACAAGTAGGAATTGCCAATCAGGTAACCATAGGTGACGGTGCCATCGCTTCTGCTCAAACAGGGATTCACAGTGATGTCCCACCAGGAGAAATCGTTTCTGGCTCTCCCGCTGTCTCCAATAAACAATATCTGAAGGTATCCGCTATTTTACGTCGTCTACCGGAAATGTATCAATTTTTTAGACAATTGCAACGAAAGATGTAGAAGAGTAGGGGTGGGGTTTCCCCACCCGGTAGTAGGGGTGGGGTTTCCCCACCCGGTAGTAGGGGTGGGGTTTCCCCACCCGGTAGTAGGGGTGGGGTTTCCCCACCCGGTAGTAGGGGTGGGGTTTCCCCACCCGGTAGTAGGGGGAGAGGGGGAGAGGGGGAGAGGGGGAGATGGGGAGGACAAGGGAGATGGGGAGGACAAGGGAGAGGGGGAAGACAAGGAAGAGGGGGGAGAGGGGGAGGACAAGGGAGAGGGGGGAGAAAATTAATTAACTCCTAACTTCTAACTTTTCAATTTATAGTATTTATTGTGACAATTAATTAGGCGTGTTTTTGCTGCTAAATATTTGATAAATTAGTCTAAACTTGCAATCATAATTATATTTGAGATTTGGATATTGTTAACATTTCAAAAAAGTATTAATTTATCTATATTCTTCTAGAATTTTCAATTCAAAAGCATAAAATATATAAAAAGATAGATGAAAAAAGATTATTTTCAAGTAAGATATAATACAACGATTGCAGAAATGTAACCTGTAAACAATACTGAATTTTACCGCCTTAGATAGATGCGGTTGCAAGTAGCTCAATGTTAAAGTTAAACCGCTCCCCCATGAAGCAAACTAATCATTCCCACTACCCAATCGCACGAATAGCCAGTGGGATTGCTATTGCTTGTGGCTTATTAGTAATAATTGGCTGGTATTTGGATATCGAAATTATCAAGAGTTGCTTTGTTCCCAGTTTGGTAGTTACCAAGGCAAATACAGGAGTGTGTTTTCTGTTGTCGGGTCTATCGCTGTGGTTATTGCAAACAAAAAATAGCAGCAGACGAATACAAAGGAACTTCCCACCTTTGCCCCATCAGTATATCTTCCGCTTCCCCAATACCTTGGCAAGAGTATTGGGAGTAGGAGTAACAATTATTGCTTTACTTACTCTGTGTGAATATATCTGGGATTGGAATCTTGGTATTGACGAATTTCTCTTCCGGGATACCTCCGCATCTGCCAGTACAATTTATCCGGGAAGAATGAAATTTAATACAGCAATTAACTTTATATTAACAGGTATAACTCTAGAATTGTTGGGTGAAAAGAAAAGATTTCCCCAATATTTGTATGCACAAATTCTCACGCTACTAACGGTGTTAATTTCCTTTGCAGTTATTATTGCCCATGTTTATCAAGTAGAAGTAAAGGGCAGCATTGCTCCCTATATGACACCAATGAGTTTACAGCAAGGGATTACGTTTCTAGTCCTGGGTATTGGTATCCTTTCAGTGGAAGCACATCGGGGAGTCATGGGTGTATTCACAAGCAATACATACAGCGGTTTGCTAGCACGTCGCTTATTATTAGGGGCGATCGCAGTACCTTTTTTTCTAGGATGGTTAATTGTTCAAGGTCAACGGGCAAATTACTACAATCCGGCATTTGCAGTAGGGTTATTGGTTTTAGTGGTAATTGTTATTTTTGCGGTGTTGATTTGGAAAGCAATGGTAGTAATTGAACGCTTGAGAAGAGAACGAGACCGCGCTCAAGCAGCGTTAAAGGGGTACTATCCCCAACAAGAGCAATTAACAGCTTGTAATCAACAAAAATGGCTAGAATATGTACTCAATCTCATGCCAACACCCCTACTGTTTATTGAGCCAAAAACAGCAAAGGTAACTTTTGCCAATCGAGCTGCTGATGAATTAGCAGGAGGTGAATTTCCCAAGGGTGTACCAGCCGAAGAGTATCATACTGTTTATCACTGCACCTATGGCAATGGCGATCCCATCCCCAATGAGCAAATGCCTGGGGTGAGGGTTGCTCGTGGAGAAACCTTAGACGGCTTTGAAATGGACTGGCATACCCCCATTGGGGTTCACTCTCTATGCATATTTGCTGATACTCTGCCACCAATGCATAACCGTCCTGCTACCTGCGTATTGGTGTTTCAGAACATTAGCAAAGTCAAGGAGACAGAAAAAGCCCTGTCTTTGGGTAGGGATAGATTAAAAATCCTGTTTGAATCAACTAAAGATTTACTATTTAGCCAACAGCCAGTAACACTGATAGATAGCTTATTTAGAAAGATTAAAACCCAGATAAGTTTGGATGTCTATTTAAATTATTTAATAGATGAAAATTCATCAATCATGCGGTTAGAGTCCTACAGTGGTCTTTGCGAAGAAGTAGCCCAACAAATAAAAAATTTAGAGATGGGACAATCAGTATGTAGTACAGCAGCGCAGGAACGTCGTGCCATTTATGTTAGCAACGTCCAACAATCAACTGACCCCAAAACAGCAGCGATTCGCAATTTTGGAATTACAGCTTTCTACAGTCATCCATTAATAGCTGGGGGAAAGTTACTGGGGATTTTTTCCTTTGGCAGTCGCAGCCGTTGCAAATTTAGTGAAAATGAAAGAGGGATGATGCAGGCTTTATGCGATCAAATAGCGATCGCCATGGAAAGAGCGCAGTTGATTAGTTCCCTGCAACAGCAAACCGAGCAATTGCAAGCAGCAAATCGAATGAAAGATGAATTTGTGGGTGTATTATCCCATGAATTGCGATCGCCCCTGCAATCTATCTTGGGGTGGTCACAACTTTTGCGTTCTCGGAATCTCAGCGAAACCCAAATTGCTAAGGCTTTAGAGTCAATTGAGCGCAATGCTAAGACAGAAACACAGGTAATAGAAGACCTATTGGATATTTCCCAGATTATCAGAGGCAGATTACGTTTAAAAGTAGGCTGCTGTAATTTAGTTCCAATTATCGAATCAGCAGTGGAGACAGTTCAAGTTGCAGCACAAGCCAAAGAAATCCAGTTGAAATTTTCCATTTTAGATTGGGGAAGGGTGAAGAATGATGAATCATACCAACATCACCAATTCCATAACCAAAAGCCACAATTATCAGTTACAGGGGATGCAGAACGGTTGCAGCAGATAATCTGGAATCTCTTATCCAATGCCATTAAGTTTACACCCTCTGGCGGTCAAGTAGAAATTAAGCTTTCCCAGGTAGCAGTTAATGGATTATTGGATAATCAAAAACAAGTAATAGCCCAACCTCAATCCCCAATTAACGGCTATGCTCAGATTCAGGTCATAGATACAGGTATTGGTATCTGTCCCAAGTTTATACCTTACGTCTTCGAGCGCTTTCGTCAAGCCGATAGTTCCAACACTAGATCCCATGGTGGAATAGGAATAGGATTAGCACTTGTACGTCATTTAGTAGAATTACATGGTGGTACTGTAGAAGTAGAAAGTGAAGGTGAAGGAAAAGGTGCAACCTTTACAATTCAGTTACCATTAATTACTCAATAGGGAATAGGGAACTAGACTGTTCCTATCCGAAATAGGTAATTTGAGAATTGTAGTTAGTATATGTCAACTCAAACTGATGAAATAGAGACTAACTAGAATTGAATTACTTCAGATTATGTTTCCAACTAAAACATCAAATCAACCAGGAATTGAAACAGAAAATTTAACTAAATGTGAACTGGAAAATTCCCAACCACTTTATTTTTTTGAAGAAGTTTTAGAAGGCTTAAAAGACGGTGTTTTAATTTTAAGCGATACAGGGGAAATTCTCCATGCCAATGGGGTTGCAGTTCACATTTCTTCTTTACTTAATCAAGATAGTAGCCAATCAAATGTGGTACCATCTGCCATTTGGAATATTTGCCAATCATTAATTGACAATAGAACTTTATTATCCAACAAATTCTTAGTCATATCTTCAGATATTGTTCTAGACAGGTCAAATGTTTTTCGGACTCGCGTCAGATGGCTAGACTTAGATAGATTGGGGATTTCATGCTTGCTAGTTACCATTGAAGACCGATATGAGTCGCTCAAAAACTTAGTCAAATCGGAAGCCATCAAGTATCAATTGACCTCCAGAGAAGCAGAAATTTGGTTTTTTTATCGCGCTCAATACAGTTACAAAGATATTGCCGCTGAACTCTATATTACCATCAACACCGTGAAAAAACATATGAAAAATATTCATGCTAAAAGACAAGCATTCCTTGCTTTTGAAGAAATAGAAAACTATCAGCATCAACGTGCAAGTTAAATGTCGATTATCTGATTATTTCTGATTACAGTTTAGTAAAAAACATTGGCAACATTTGAATTTCAACTATTACTACTAAGGATTTTGCTGTAGACGTATTAAGATATTGTGAATTTGCCGTTTTAAATCGTTGTTACTTTGTAGTTCTCTAGTAATTTCGTTGAAACTTTGAGTATCCAAGCCATTTTCTTCAACTGTTCTTTGGAAATTTTGACAGAAATCGACGACAATTTTTTTAGCTTTACGTGGAAGAGTTCGGATACTTTTGGGGTCATTACAAGTAATCTTAGGAACAGTTTGGTTAGACATCATTTTTTTGATTTCCACCAAGGCTTCTTCCCGTGCTGAATTCATTGTTAACCAAGTTTTAGCATAGTTTATCATTTCAGTTTCTGTCAGCTTGGTAGGAGTTTGACCCATAGCAGGGGAATTGAAGACTAAACTACTAGAAGCCACCGTAGTCGCAACAATACCAAAAAAGAAGATGTGGGATAGCATCCGATTGAATTGAGGTCTTAACAAAACATGAGATAGTCTTTTCATTTTCGATAGCAGAAATAACTACAATGGAGGAGTGTTAATCCCTTTGAATTATTTTAAGAGACATAAGTTCCAGAAAAACTTTCATATATCAAAGTTTTATATTTACTGTCAACTTCTTTGACATACTTGACAAAGTTCTATTACTTTAGCCTGTAGTACAGATATTTCATTAGCCCCTTGCTTAAGACTAACCTCTAAATCTAATAGTAAAGGTAAGGTAGATAAGAGTTGCTGTACAGAAAGAGATTGGACTTCTTGCTGTAAAAAGTAAATGCGCTTGGGATTTCCTATTTCCGCAGCTTTGGCGATCACAACTTGATCTCGTTCTCCACTTTCGACCATTATTTTGATCCACAACCAAGTGCGGAATTGTCCAATCAGTGTCGCAACTATCCGTAGGGCAGGTTCAGAAGCAGCTAAAAGATCCCCTACTAAGGTTAAGGCTTTGGCTGTATCTCCAGTTCTAATGGCTGCTGCTAATTGCAAACTATTTTGGGTCGTATTTCTAACTAACTTAGCAACAATATCTACGTCTTGTGGTTTACTTTCACCTTCACCATACAGCCGTAATTTTTCCAATTCATTATATAACAAACGCGTATTATTTCCTACCGCTGACGCCAAAAATTCTGCACTCCCGGGAGTCAGTTTAACTCCCAGAGATTCAGCAGCTTGTTTAACATTTTGCAGGAGTAATTGGGTCTTCCAGGGTGGAATCACCGGAAATTCGCGGAATTCAGCACATCTTTTCAAAAGTTTCGTAGATTTCAGACGCTCGTCAGGTTTATTGCGACTAGTAAGCAATAAAAACGAGCCTTCGGGAATTACGGATACAGTACGTTGCAATTCTTCACTAATATTAGCCGGACATTGCTGAAAAATAGTAGTATTGACCAGCCAAACCAAACGTCCACCAGCACCGAAAGGCGGTGTCATAACTTGGTTTAAACCCTGAATCACAGCATCAGTTTGTTCAGGGGGAAATATAGTGTAATTAAAACTTGTCCATAGAGGATCGAGAATGCGATCGCACAAAGCACTAACCGCCCCCTCCATTGTAAAATCATCCTCACCCCAATAAACATAAATTGGCACAGTAGAACCTCCTTTCTTAGTAAGAGAGTGGCGAGATGAGAAAGTAGGGGCGGGGTTTCCCCGCCCAGGAGATGGGGTGATGGGGAAGTAGGGGCGGGGTTTCCCCGCCCAGGAGATGGGGGAGAATAATAACTCCACGCCTCCTGGGCGCAAGCATTGCGCCCCTACAAACTCCAAACTCCTAACTCGTAATCTCCAAGTTCCCCATTCCTCTCCAAATACTTTTAAAATCTATCAAGTGAGAGTGGGAGGCTAAAAAGATTGGACGACAATTATCAAACTTACTTGAATCGGGTAGCGCGAATGACGTTACCAGAAGCTTATAAAACCCAAATCCAACATATTCAGGAATCCTCTAAGTTTTATCCCACAGCAGAAGGAACCAGACAAGCAGCACCTTTTCCTGGCTACACCGTAATTACCCCACCTTGGGAAGAACAATCACAAAACTCTGATTTCTTTGCACAACTGCAAGATTGTCAACAGCAACTGTTGCAAATCCTCAAAGATACTAATTTGATTGTACCCTTACCTCCAGGGAGCTTTCATTTGACCTTGGCAGACTTAATTTGGGAAAATGCTTATCTACATGCCATAGAAGAAAATCCACAATTTGAAGAAAATTTACGCTCTTGTTTTGCAGAAATCTTTCAGCAATATCAAGAATCTATAACATCCACACAGAAACCGATTCACTGGCAAGTGCTAGGATTTATGATTATGCCTAGGGCTATAGGAGTTTCTTTAGTTCCTGCTAATGAAAGTTCCTACCAGCAAATTGTTAACTTACGGCGAGTAATTTATCAAAATCCTAAATTAATCGCTTTGGGAGTTGAACAACAATATCATTTTACAGCCCATATAACACTAGGTTACTTTGGCAATATTTCACCCACTCTTAACCGCGAAACTCTATGCCAAAAACTGTCAGATTTAAATCTGCAATGGTTGGAAAATCCGCCAGAAATTAACATTCATCGCGCTGAGCTACGTAAATTTGACGATATGGTTAGGTATTATCGCCAACCAGACTGGCCCAGTTTAGATTTTGAGTAGGGAATCACAGATGGGGAGATGGTGAGTCCAATCTCGTGCGCGGGTTAAGCGCGCCCAGAGAAGTGGCGTTGGGCGTAAGACCCTTCTCGTAGAGTACCCGTTCACCGGAGGTGTTCCCGTAGGGTAGGGGGAGGTAGGGGCGGGGTTTCCCCGCCCAGTAGATGGGAAGATAGGGAGGTAGGGGCGGGGTTTCCCCGCCCAGTAGATGGGAAGATGGGGAGGTAGGGGCGGGGTTTCCCCGCCCAGTAGATGGGAAGATGGGGAAAAATTAATAACTGCGCGCCTCCTAACTCCTAATTAATGAAAATGGTATTTCCTATCCATCCAATTATGGAACAAAGTTTCGCCGTTATTGACCGTGAAATCGGCGAACATAACTTTACTTCACAAGAGTATGCGATTACGCGTCGGGTAATTCACACTACTGCTGACTTTGAGTTTAAGGACTTGATCCGGTTTTCTCCCGGTGCGATCGCCTCTGGAATTGCAGCAATCCGCAACCATGTACCAATTATTACTGATGTGGGCATGGTAAAGCAGGGAATAGCGGGATTATTGGCTCAAACCTTTGGTAATCAGTTAATTAGCGCCCTAGAAGTAGCCCAGGAAGCACTTCCAGGTAAAACCCGCACGGAAACTGGTTTGCTGGAATGTTATCGTCAATTTCCCCAAGGGATTTTTGTGATTGGGAATGCACCTACAGCATTACTGGCTTTATGTCAAGAGTTAGCAAGCGCTAGTGTATTACCTGCTTTAGTAATTGGCGCTCCTGTGGGCTTTATTTCTGTGGTAGAGTCGAAAATGGTATTAGCCCAAACACCAGTTAATCAGATTCGTATCTCAGGGCGCAAAGGCGGTTCTCCCGTTGCTGCTGCAATTCTTAATGCTTTAATTGTATTGGCATGGGAGTTAAAAGACAAAAGCCATGGGTTTTCGCCCGAATTGAACAAGTGAAAGTAGTATATCATATAGCGGTTTTCCCTCTTTGTCAAGTGCAATAAGAGTGGGATGGGCATCCCTGCCCGTCCTAATTTCAACGATTCCCTTTGTATTGTATACCCTGCACCGTAGACAGGTCGTGGCTTGGAGTAAGTAGGGGCGTGGTTTCCGCGCCCCTACTGCGCCTACAACCGAAAACCGCTGTATAGTATAACACATTTAATCACCTCCCAAATTGTAAATAAATCGCATTGCATGGGGCACGGCGTAGGTTAAATTCTGGTTATGTGGTGAGAATTAAATGATGCCGTGGTTGGGGCACGGCGTAGGTTAAATTCTGGTTATGTGGTGAGAATTAAATGATGCCGTGGTTGGGGCACGGCGTAGGTTAAATTCTGGTTATGTGGTGAGAATTAAATGATGCCGTGGTTGGGGCACGGCGT
>JASJCY010000203.1 GCA_030065825.1 Nostocaceae cyanobacterium
GCCGACCTGGAGGTTCGAGGGATAGTGCTGCGGAACCTGAACAGGAACCCAGCCGCTATTTCTCAGGGCTACTGAAAATCTCTGCTCTGAACTGCGGGTAGTGCGAAAGCCTCCGCGCTTCAGCCGGAGGTGAGCTTACAAAGAAGTTCTAAGAGGGTGTTTATAAAACGAATATAAAACTCTCGTGATGGTCGAGAAACCGGGTTTCTATGGGTCCGTAACCGATAATCAGAGTCTACAAACCAAAAGAAACCAGAAACCGGGTTTCTATGGGTCCGTAACCGATAATCAGAGTCTACAAACCAAAAGAAACCAGAAACCGGGTTTCTATGGATCCGTAACCGATAATCAGAGTCTACAAACCAAAAGAAACCAGAAACCGGGTTTCTATGGGTCCGTAACCGATAATCAGAGTCTACAAACCAAAAGAAACCCGGTTTCTTTATAAACACCTAAATCTCTATGGTTATATAGCCACAGAGATTTTGGCGTTGCTGAATGAGAGTATGAATTTACAGAATACACCTCACCCCCTTCCCCTCTCCTTATTAAGGAGAGGGGTGGCTTTAGCCGGGGTGAGGTTTGTATTTAAGATTCATAGCTAAATTCAGCAACGCCGTCAAAATCCATCTCCTGCAGGTTCTATTTGCCACATATAGAAAAACAACGTATAAAATAGAACTTGAAAAATTAATCAAATAGGATTAAAAATAACAGAGCATAAATAATTATACCATAAATTGCATTCCTTAACTATTCAACAGAGGTTTAATCGTGATCAAACAAATTCTTTTTCTGGGTAAAAATGCTTACATTCCTAGAAAAATACCTGATATTCTTTTAACCTTATTTTATTTAAGTGTTAACACTAGTAAAACTTAAATTAGATATTTTTCGTTAAATTAGTGGTATTACGGTTATCTTATTATTAGCTAGCTCAAGGATAATAGCTTTATAGACTTTTTTCAATCTCAACTATTGTCTTAGTCAAAGTATACATCAGCACAACCAGTGGTAATTTTTATTTAAATGAGATTTTGTCTGTCTGCTGTAAAGCTACTAATTTTGAATTTTAGTATAAAACTAGAGTATAACTTTTATACGTTACCCACTGAAGCTCTAAAATCATCAATTGGAATTTTCAACAACAAAATTTAGCTGACACTTATTTCAATTTAGTTACATTTAGTTACATAAAAAAATGAGTACAACTCCCATAGGTAGCTACAGATTTTTGCAAAAATTACATCCGCTATCCCTTTTAGCGCAGCTAACAAGCCGCAATGCTACGGGTTGCTTGCGTGTATTTACTGAGGTAGCTTCTTGGTCAATATATTTAGACTCAGGAAAATTGATTTATGCTTCCTATTCCGAGAAATTATTTGAGCGTCTTGAGAGTCACTTACAAAAATTAAACGATCAGATTCCTAATCTTCAAGCAACTTGGGTAGAAGCGGGATTAAAATTTGACGATATTAGGGATAATCCATCCATTCCATACGCAGATTATCAAGCGATTTGCTATTTAGTTGAGTATGAGTATATTACCTCAAATCAAGCAGCAATGCTGATAGATAACTTAGCCAAAGAAACCCTAGAATCCTTCTTAAGTTTAAGAGCAGGGAATTACGAATTCGATCAAGACAGTGCATTCCATGAATTACCAAAGTTTTGTCGTCTAGATATGCGCTTATTGGTGCAGCACTGTCAACAGCAGTTAAAAAATAGGCAAAATATGGTGTCAGGAAATAGGAGTGCTGCTGTTGAAACATTATCCACAACTCAGTCCTTTGTAACTCCCCCACAACCACAGAAAAACCTTGAGCTATCAATACAAAGTAAATTAGAGCCTTCCCCAGGGGATAATCAAACAGTTGCACAGAAAGATAGTAGTCAAAAATTATATACAATTGCCTGTATTGATGACAGTATAGCTGTATTGCAGTCAATCAAAAAGTTCTTGGAGTCAAGCCAATTTTCCACTGTATTGATTAACGATCCCGTGAAAGCTTTAATGCAAATTCTTCGTAGCAAACCCCATCTAATATTATTAGACGTAGAAATGCCCAATTTAGATGGTTACGAACTCTGTTCCCTATTGCGCAGACATTCAGCTTTTAAAAATGCACCAATTGTGATGGTAACAGGGAGAAAAGGTTTAGTGGATCGAGCCAAGGCAAAAATGGTTAGAGCCTCAGGATATTTAACTAAGCCTTTTACAAAAAAAGAACTATTGCATACAATATCAAAATATTTAGATTAATTGAACTTACTTGGTAGTAAAATTCCCCTATGTATTTTTATGGTCTAAGGATATTAAGCAATGAGTATAAATTCACAATTTACAATTCTCTTAGTAGAGGATTCCCCCAGTGAATTAGAAATCATGAAAACTTATTTAAATGAAAATGGTTATAAAATTATTACAGCTAATAGTGGCAAAGAAGCATTAGAAAAAGCCCGCTTAACAATGCCAGATGCCATAGTTACGGATGTTATAATGCCCGGAATGAGCGGTTTTGAATTATGTCGTTCCATCAAAAGAAATCCAGCGACTCAACAGATACCAATTATTATTTGTAGTTCTAAAAACCAAGAAATAGACAAATATTGGGGGATAAAACAAGGGGCTGATATCTATATTACCAAGCCTTATACCCGGGAACAACTTCTAGGTGCAATTGAATCAATAGCAATTATAAATTGACCATGAAAAGTCCAGAAATTCCTGTTTCTTCAGCACAAAAAGATAATTCTTTAGGAGATAGCTATCTTAAATTTCGACTAAATTCACAAACATTAGCTGTCCTATCAATCAAACAAACCCAAGAAGGGATAGTGGTTCCGGTTGAGGCTATAACCTCAATTCCAAATATGCCAGACAGTGTATTAGGATTAATGAATTGGCGTAGTCGCATCCTGTGGGTAGTAGATTTGTCAGTCATGCTCAATTTAGAATCCTTCAACCCGCGACTGCGACAGTACAATGTAATAATTATTAAGGTGGAATCAGTACTTTTAGGTTTAGTTGTGCAAGAAATAACGGGTACAACTAAGTTTAGGCAAAATCAAATTTGCTCTCCTGTAGGACAGGTAGCAAGTAGTTTAGTTCCATATTTACAAGGGTGTATTATCCAACAAGAAGAAATAACCCTAGTGTTAGATGCACAAGCAATTGTGCAGTCTTCTGTGTTGGGTATTGATTAAGATGTAATGATAGAAAATTGGCTTGGAAGTAAGTAGGTAGGAAAAAATTAAAACGCAAAACCTAAAATCGCCCAAAACCCTGTGACTGACTGCTCAATACCTGATGCAAAGGAGAATTTTTCCCACTTACTTGCTTTTATTTATATATTCAGAGAAATTGCTTAATATTAAACAACGGTGACACCAACAATAAAAGTGATTGCTTTTGTTTAATTGATTTTATCTCCACTCATTATCAGCAAAGAATACTCAGCGTGAACATGCCAAGTAAGCCGACCGCAAGTAAAATAAATAGCAATACTTCCCCTAGTTCTGGATTCAGAACTGGTAAAGGACTGAAATTACGCACCAAAGCTACAATCTTTGCCATTGCTATTAGTACTGTGCCAGTTCTTTTAATTGGATTTATGGCAACTAGATTTGCCAGTGCATCTGTGAAAAATAAAATATCTCAATTGCAACTTGTGGCAACCCAAGAACTGGCAGATAATATCAACCGTTTTCTGGGAGAACGGTATCGAGATATCCAGGGATTAGCTAGTTTACCAGGGTTGACAAATTTTCCCCAGAGGACAACTACAAAAGCAAATCAACAAGCAATTCTAGACCAATTTATTGAGATTAATCCAGTTTATGACAGCATTGCGGTGTTTGATTCCGATGGTGATGTGATTGTCAAATCCCCACAAGCACAAGAGATTGAACCTACAGACTTTGAGCAGTTACAGCAAAGCGATCGCCCATATATTAGTCAACCTGTAGTATCAAAAAATTCAAAAGAACTGAGTATTTTTATTGTGACACCAGTTAAAAATGCTCAAACTAACCAAATAACTGCAATTATCCAAGCCAGGATGCCAGTCAAATCTTTGCAAGCAGTAGGGCAAGGTGTTGCTTCCTCCAAGAGGGAATACTATTTACTGGATAAGAAATCGCAAGTTTTTTTGGCATCCACACAGCCTAATCAAGGAAATAAAGACATCACCCAACGGTTTCCGGGTATAGATATAACGACAAACAAAGAAGATACTATAGTTACATCGAATCAGCAGCATTTGGTGAGTTATGCTTCTATAAAAGGGCAAAATTTACCAACACAATGGCAAGGGCAAGTAGTGATGGCAACAGATACAGCCAGTATATTTGCTGCCCAAAGACAATTAATGCAGACCATAATTATTGGTACAGCCCTGACAGCATTAATCGTGGGAGTGATTGCCGCTTGGTTGGCGAAACGTACCACAGAACCCATTGTCAAAGCTGCCAAAGCAGTCAAAAAATTGGGTGAAGGAGAATTGAATGCCCGTCTGGATGTGGGAACGAAAGACGAATTAGGTTCCTTGGGAACCAACATTAACTGGATGGCACAGCAATTGCAGTTGTTAGTAAAAGAACAAACATCAGACGCCGAATGGGAAAAATCCTTGGCAGAAATTACCCTGCGTATTCGTAAAAGTCTGAAAACAGAAAATATATTCCAAACAGCAGTTAAGGAAATTCAAACAGCCCTAAATACTGACCGGGTGATTATCTATCAATTTAACCCAGAGAACTGGTATGGAACCGTAGTTGCAGAATCGGTGA
This sequence comes from Nostocaceae cyanobacterium, assembly GCA_030065825.1. GTDB lineage: Bacteria > Cyanobacteriota > Cyanobacteriia > Cyanobacteriales > Nostocaceae > JASJCY01. The sequence goes on from JASJCY010000203.1 coordinate 4,792, forward strand.
CTGGGGATTTGCCCACGATGATGGGAGTGCAAATCGAAGAAAATCCCAGTTTTTGGGAACCTTATATAGACAGTACCAAAGATTTTCCGGTGCGAGCGATCGCTAATATTTATCAAGACCCCACCGTTGAGAACATAGAATCACAAATTAAAGCTTGGGAACCATTTGCAGTCAAAGCCCTTGCTAGCGTACCGATTATTATCCAGGGGCAGCTGATGGGATTAATTATTGCCCATCAATGTGACAGTTCCCGGGTTTGGCAACAGGAAGACATTTATGTATTGCAGCAACTAGCAACTCAAATTGGCTATGCCTTAGAACAGGCAAAACTGCTAGAAGAGATAGAAAAAGCCCGGCAAGAAGAACAAGAACAAAAAGAACAACTGCAAGTACAACTGTTAGCACTCCTGAGTGATGTGGAAGGGGCAGCCAGCGGTGACTTAAGGGTAAGGGCAGAAGTGACACCAGGGGAAATTGGCACCGTTGCCGACTTCTTTAACTCCATCGTCGAAAACCTGCGCTTAATCGTCACCCAAGTTAAAGACGCTGCCAATCAGGTAAACAACTCCTTAGAAGTCAACGAAGCCGCTATTCGGGATTTGGCACAAGAAGCATTAGATCAAGCCGGAGAAATCAATAATATCCTGGATGCAGTGGATCAAATGACCAATTCCATGAAATCCCTAGCAACCAATGCCAGGGAAGCTGCTACCGTTGCTAATAACGCTTCTGATACAGCCAAAAACAGCGGACAAGCCATGGAAATGACCGTACAAAACATCATGTCCCTACGGGAAACCGTTGGTTCCACGGCGAAGAAAGTCAAACGTTTAGGAGAATCTACCCAACAAATATCCCGGGTGGTATCCTTAATTAACGAGATTGCCATGCAAACCCATTTGTTAGCCATCAACGCTGGCATTGAAGCTGCCCGTGCTGGGGAAGAAGGACAGGGGTTTGCTGTAGTGGCTGAGGAAGTCAGTGCCTTGGCTACCCGTTGTGCAGGGGCAACTAAAGAAATAGAACATATAGTAGAAAATATTCAAAGAGAAACTAGTGATGTGGTACAGGCAATGCAACTAGGAGTTGCCCAAGTGGTAGAAGGTACAAATATTGTTGAAGATGCTAAGGACAGTCTCAACCAAATTTTGGAAGTCTCTCGTCATATCGATTCCTTAGTGCAGTCAATTTCTCACGCCACAGCATCTCAAGTACAAACAGCACAAACCATCAGTCAATTGATGCAAGAAATTGCTGCTGTCTCCCAGCGCACCAGTAATTCCTCGCACCAAGTTTCCGCATCTCTGCAAAAAACCGTGGAGATTGCCCAACAGTTGCAAGCGACTGTCGGTACGTTCCAGGTCAATTAGTGATCGGTTGTTCGTTCTCAGTTGTTTGTTTTTTTACCCATGACCATGACTATTGACTAAGGACAAACACCATGTCACAGGACAAAGAACTGGAAATCCAGATGCAGTTTCTGGAGGAAGCCACCGATTACCTGAATACCCTGGAAGGGGTATTACTGGAAATCGACTCCCATAACCGCATTGAATCAGAAAAAATGAATGCTGCCCTCCGCGCTGCCCATTCTATTAAAGGTGGTGCGGGGATGATGGGATTTCGCGACCTCTCAGATTTGGCACATCGTTTAGAAGATTGTTTTAAAGTCTTAAAAACCCAGAAAAACTCCCTGGATGTTGACACTCAACTACAAAGTTTACTTTTGTCAGGGGTTGACAGATTAAGACAAATAATATCAAGGCACTCAGAAGGCAAGGTGGTAGACCATGACTGGTTAGCAACTACTTGTTACCCAGTTTTTGAAGAACTACACACCCGTTTAGGAGATCCCACTCCCGAAGATGCTAGCACGATTCTGTCTCCAGAAGAAGACGGGCAAGATATTATCCCTTTACTGTTTGAAAGCGAAGTAGAAGGGTCCCTGCAACGGTTAGAATCGATATTAGCCGATGCTGAGCAACCCAGCTTGGGTGAAGAAATATCTACTATGGCAGCGGAGTTGGGTGGTTTGGCAGAAATGCTACAGTTGGATGCTTTTAGCCAACTGTGTCAGTCGGTAACTAACCACTTAGAAACAGCAAATCCATCCGATGTGCCATTAATTGCCCAAGCAGCCTTAGCAGCATGGCGGCGATCGCAAGCCTTGGTATTAACAAACCAATTCGATCAACTACCCACAGAAATTGACTTAACTGAGGTTACTTCACAACCAGCCACAACTAAACCCACCCAAACTTTACCACAACAAGCAGTTCCAGGGGAAGTAGAATTACCACAAAAAATAGTTTCCGAGGAAGTAGAATTACCACAACAACCAGTTCCAGAGGAAGTAGAATTACCACAACAACCGGTTCCAGAGGAAGTAGAACCACCAGCAACAACACCAAAAGTAGAACCCCAATGGTTCCAACCAGCAGCAACTGCAAAAGAAATTTGGCTAGAAGATGACCTCAGTAATGCCGATTTTGCAGCCTTACAGGCAGCTTTTGCTGATGAAACTCCAGCCCAAGAGGAAGTAGAAGATTTAAGTAAAGCAGTAGCTAAAGACGTTTCCCAGACAGATTACAAATTTATTGAACGTAACACCGAACCAGTTACACTTAGCAATAAGAGCGAAACTCAAGAAAATACAGTCCGAGTTCCTAGCAAGCAACTTGAGGCAATTAATGATTTATTTGGGGAACTGATTATCCAGCGTAATGGATTAAACCTACAACTGGAAAAATTACGTAAACTGGTTGGTAATCTGACCCAGCGAGTGCAAATTCTGGAACGGGAAAATCTACAACTACGTCAAGCATACGACCAAATAGCCACTCCCTCTGGCAAGCCATCTACTCCAGCACCAGCCACAGAACCTGACAGCGATTTAGATAAGTTCATATTTCCTGTTGAAGAGGGGACAGAAGATACTAGCAGCGAATTTGATGCCTTAGAAATGGATCGCTATAACGAATTAAATCTGCTGTCTGTTGAAGTGATGGAAACCATCGTACAGGTACAAGAAGTGACAACCGATCTACAATTGAGCCTGGACGATACAGATAAATTTGCCCGTAAACTAAATAAAAGCTCAAAGCAGTTACAGACCAAACTTACAAACATCAGGATGCGTCCCCTGTCGGATTTGGTGGATCGCTTCCCCAGGGCATTGCGGGACCTGAGTGTGGAGTACGGCAAAAATGTACAGCTAGCCGTTGAAGGTGGCAATACCCTGATTGAACGTAGCATTTTGGAAGCTTTAAGCGATCCCTTAATGCACCTGTTGCGTAATGCCTTCGACCATGGCATCGAAGATCCGGCAACCAGAAAGGCTAACGGCAAGCCAGAACAGGGATTGATTCAAATTAAAGCCAATCACCGCAGCAATCGAATTATTATTAGTTTACAGGATGATGGGCGGGGTATATCTTTAGATAAAATTCGTGCCCGTGCTGTAGCCATGGGCTTAGATGTCGCCCTTATAGATGATGCCACGGATGAAGAATTATTATCACTGATTTTTGAACCTGGATTTACCACCTCCGAACAAGTAACCGAATTATCCGGTCGCGGCGTTGGTATGGATGTAGTACGTAATAACCTCAAACAAATTCGGGGAGATATCAAAGTTGATACCAAACCAGGGAAAGGTACCACCTTTATCCTCTCGGTGCCCTTTACCCTCTCGGTAGCCAGAGTACTGTTAGTAGAAACCAACCGCATGTTGTTGGCATTGCCCACAGATGTGGTAGAAGAAATCTTTTTACTACAAAATGAGATGGCAACTCCCATGGGGGACAGTGAAGTCCTACACTGGCAAAGCAGCACCCTGCCCTTAGTTCGCCTCGGTAACTACTTTGAATTTAACTGTCCCCGTCATGACAGCCCCAACCTGGAAATGTCACCAGCAATTAATGCTGCCACCATCTTAATTATCAATAGCACCAATCAGCCAGTGGCAGTAGCGGTTGACCGTTGTTGGGGAGAACAGGAAGTAGCAATCCGTCACGTAGAAGGTAATATACCATTGCCACCAGGCTTTAGTAGCTGTACCATTCTCGGTGATGGTCGGGTAGTACCATTGGTGAATGCTAACGAAATGCTCTATTGGATTGCTAATCATGAGCGTACCCCTCGTAGCAATCAGCTGCCATCGGCACGGCTGAAAACAGCATTTCTTAACCCTTCTAATCAAAAACCTGTAGCAGCGCCTAAACAACAAAAAGGTACAATCCTAATTGTAGATGATTCCATCAACGTCCGGCGCTTCTTAGCCCTAACTCTTGAAAAAGGAGGGTATCGAGTAGAACAAGCTAAAGATGGACAAGATGCCTTGGAAAAACTACAAACTGGTTTACAAGTTCAGGCAGTAATTTGTGATATTGAAATGCCTCGTGTTGATGGTTACGGCTTTTTAGGTCGGATTAAAACCAAAGGTGAATTAAAAAATATACCTGTTGCCATGCTGACATCTCGTAGTAGTGAGAAACATCGACAACTAGCAATGAAATTAGGCGCGGTTGCTTACTTCTCCAAACCCTACAACGAACAAGAATTACTCAGAACTTTGGAGGACATTATTGTAGATTTAAATTGAGTTTTTCCAAAAATGGGTAATCGGTAATCGGTAATCGGTAATCGGTAATTGGTAATTGGTAATCTCTCGTTCTCTCGTTACAAGGTTTTACCTTGTAATGAATTTTAGGGAGGCTCTGCCTCCCCTTAAGTCTGGAGGCAGAGCCTCCCAGGAAGCGTTTCCAGGCAGAGCCTAGAAACAAGTTAAACGAGTTAACAAGAGTTTTCTTGGCGTAAGAGTGCGTCTACCTTACAGGTAACCTCGAAGGCAACAATGCTCACATATCCGCTAACTCTGACGGGTGTACGAGGTGTCTCCAAGGAGGTTGAAAGATGATTAACTTTCGTGAACGAATTTACTACTAATAGCAATTTGAAAAAAGAATGGGACACATTGTTGGTTGGTAGGGGTGCGGTTTCCGCACCCCTACAATTGGATCTGTTGCAAACATTTTTTGATTGGGTATAAGTCTACCCTGAAGCAAGCCACGACCTGTCTAATGCCTGAAATCAAAAAATATTTATGCAAGAGGTCTATTGATTAGATTATCATAGGCAAGGTACAGATTTTGCCACAGGGGTTAATTCACACAACAGGGTAGATTTATATCTTGCACCACAAGATTACCCTGGAAAATTAGAGTTTGAAACCCCAAGGAAAGTTTGACTTCCAGGGTTAATGACTTTATAACTTACCCTTAACGGTAGGGGTGGGGTCACCCCACCCCTACTAAGTATTTTTACTTGTGAGTGTAGACTCGTAGCAAAACCTATCCATGAACCTTGGTAAATATTTCCCACAATCCCCATATAGAATAGACTGGTTGTAGAATAACTATTTCTTAACCTGAACTATCGACATGATTGATACAGGTTCTATGGCGGTAAAATTCCCACAGATGAATACTGTTATTAACCACAGTTCGAGGAGCTAATGGATAAGCAATGATCGCCTTTATCCAGAAGCAAAATCTGTATCGCGTTTCTTTGCCGAGTCATTCCTGAAAGTAAAAGTTGCATTATGAATACATATTGATGCTGTTTTCTCTGCTGAAATATGTATATTGACAAGAGGAAAATGATTGATTTTTGATTATGGCAAGCAAGTACGTCAACGTTAGAGAATACACTGTCCGAGCACATAAAAGACTGATTCATACAAGAGTGTTCCATTTTGTCTGCAAAGACTGCAATCAGAGTACTAAACGCGAGACTTATGGACCGCGACCTTTGTACTGTGAAAGATGTCGTCCTCCCCAACCCCCAAGAAAATCGATGATGAAATCCACAAAGGCAAAACCCAGACCAATGACTTACAAGAGTGACAACGACTAAAATTGATTGCCAACTAATTAATTACTGATGCACGGAAATTTAGAGCCACCCTCACAACCTTTGCTTGAACCCCTACTGAAACTACGAGAACACTATGCTCGTTTAGTAGAAGACCATGAACGTAAAGCAAGACTTGCACGCACACAACTAGCTCATTTAGAAGTTTTGTTGTCTAATTGGTCTGCTCTCCATTCCAAGGATTCCCCAGTGACTGTGGAGACACTTCCTCAGACAGGTACTCGCTCAAATGACATATCTTTGTTGCTGTCACAGTCTAACGGTATTTCTCAGTTGTTGGACTCTGATTCTATGAAGTCGGAATTTGAACAGGAGGATAACCCAGAGTTAGATAATTCCTTACCTGTGGAGTCTTACACTTTAGAGGACAAAGCAGCAAAGACTAGTCCATCTGCAAAAACAGCAGCAGAAAGTAAGGACTATCCCAACCTTGGTTCAGATGTGCCAATGCTGCCCCAATACGAACATCTCACTCGTATCCAAGCCATAGAAAAGGTCTTGGAGGAGCATAAGGGTAGTGTATGCCATATAGACTTTATTGTGCGATCGCTCTACGGTGACTTAGATCCCAAACTGTTTAAGGTTGTCAAAGGTAGAGTCCACTCCACCCTTTCCCATGGCAGAGAAAAGGATTACTGGGCATCTGTTCCGGATGAACAGGCTTGTTATACCTTGGATTTAAGTTTGGTTCCATCCAAAAATAAAAAAAGTAAATCTAAGAGTGGCAAACAGACTCCTAAAAAACCTTTTGTTCTCCCTAAAACCCAGCGTTTCCCCTTGTTACCCCAATATAAAGGGAAGTTTTTGATTGAAGCAGTCGAGTCATTTTTAGAACAATATCAAGGGGAAATTTTTAGCGTGGATGAAATCATGGATGGGATTTATGGAAAACTAGATGACCAGCAACGGCGAGAAGTTAAAAGTGCTGTCCTCAATGAGCTATCTAGGGGTCATCGGATTGGCAGATTCTCTAGAGTCCCTGACCAAGTCGGTTTTTACACCTGGGATGCAAAACTACTCTAAATAGATAGATGGTCTTTGTTAGGGTCGCTAATGGTGAGTCCACCCCCGTGCGCGGGTTAAGCGCGTTGTGGGGAGTGGCGAACCCGAAGGGGTAATGGGTAATGGGTTTACCATCCACCATTTACCCTTTACCATTCACTGATTGATTAATAGAAGTCGTTGAGGATCTAAACGAACATACCAGGGGAAAGGTTGGTCTTTGAGGATTGCCCATTTTTCCTTGAAGACCTCTGCTTGGAGATGATAATCATTCATATCTACAGGAGGCTGGTGTAGCTTTAGAAACAGTGTCATCCGGTGGGGTGTTTCACTAGTTCTTGCTAACCAACACGCAAAGGTATTTTCGCCGTCGATCTCTTTGGTAAAAGCTAGTTGATGGGCACGAATACCTACGTAATCTAACGTAGGTGGAATGTTGCCTTTAATCTTGAGGTTACAGTCCCAGTCTACAGCCTCTACTTGTCGGGATGTCTTCAGCACAGCGCGGGAGAAGTTCTTACAGCCTGTTAATTGGGCAACACTAAAGGTAGCAGGTTGCTGGAAAATCTCTTGTTTGGAGCCATAATGGATTGGTTTGCCATGTTCCATGACTAAGAGATAAGAACAAACTCGGTAAGCTTCTTCCAAATTGTGGGTGACAAATAAAGTCACACCTTGATAATCAGCTAACCTGGTAATCATTTCCTGTTCCAATTTGCTGCGTAGATGGGTATCAAGGGCAGAAAATGGCTCATCTAAGAGTAGTGCTTGGGGTTGGCTGGCTAAAGCTCTAGCTAAGGCTACCCTTTGTTGTTGACCTCCAGAGAGTTGATGGGGATAACGATTTGCCAATCCTTCTAAATGCATTGCTAACAGTTGAGCTTCTACCCGTTGTCGGATTTGTTCATCCCTCAATCCCTTGGGTAAGCCAAAAGCAATATTTTCTCCCACGGTCATATGGGGAAACAGAGCATAGTTTTGCACCAAAAAGCCGATATGGCGATCGCAACTGGGAATATTGACTCCCCGTTGGGAATCAAATAATATCCTACCGTTTAACACAATCCGTCCTTTTGTAGGGGTTTGGATACCGGCAATGCAGCGTAAAATCATACTTTTACCAGCACCAGAACCCCCTAACAATCCTAAGGTTTGTTCGTCAGCACTAAAATCTACTTGCAAGTTAAACCCAGACAGTTCTTTTTCGATATCGACTATTAATCCCGAATTGGTAATCGGTAATTGAGAATGGGTAATAGGTAATTGGTTTTTTTGCTGCCTATATTTTCGTCTCTTTCTGGGATTTGTTGTCCTATTTTCTAGCCAAAAGTTGACTCCAATAATCCCAAACAGGGAAATAACCATAATTGTTACTGACCAAAACCAAGCTTGATCTATTGCTCCCGCTTCCACAGCAAAATAAATTGCCATGGGAATGGTTTGGGTTTGTCCGGGTATATTCCCTGCTAACATGAGGGTAGCGCCAAATTCCCCTAAAGCACGGGCAAAAGCCAGGGTAATTCCTGCTACAATACCCGGAAAGGCTAAGGGTAAACTAATTCGCCAAAAGATTGTCCATTCCGATGCTCCCAGGGTTCTAGCTACTTGCAGCAGATTACTATCAATTTGGGCAAATGCTCCCAATGCAGTTTTATACATTAATGGGAAAGACACAACAGTAGCAGCAATTACCGCAGCGTACCAAGTAAAGACAATAGTCCAGTCGAAAATCTGGGTCAATTTGCCAATGGGTCCATTTTTACCAAACAATAGTAGTAATAAAAACCCCACTACTGTAGGTGGCAAAATCAACGGAGATACAAAAATTCCCTCAATTAAAGATTTACCCCTGCCACGATATCCCAACATCCAATAGGCAGCATTAATACCCAGGAAAAATGTGATAAATGTTGCTAAAAATGCAGTTTTTAAGGATATCCACAAGGGGGAAAGATCGGCAGGCATTTTAATTTAAACTAGAGGAAGTGTGGGGAGTGGGGGAAGTAATCAGAAACCGGGTTTCTATGGGTGGGTAAGCGATAATCAGAGTACATAAACTACAAGAAACACACATCTTGCACCTGGGCTAAAAACCGGGTTTCTAAACCAAAAATTAAGGTTTTGAGACTGAGATATTTGCAAGAAACCCGGTTTTTTTTAGTCTTGCCCTTGAATGGTGCAAGATATGAGGAAACCCGGTTTCTTTGGTAACCCTGTTAATTAGCTAATTTAAATCCTTGGTTTTCAAACACAGTTTTGGTACGATTGCTAGAGATAAAATCAATCAAATCTTGGGCTACTTTGGGATTTTTAGTAGTTTTAAGGGCAGCGATGGGATACACTACTGGGGAATGACTAGTTGCTGGTGCAGTAGCGACAATTTTCACCCGGGAAGAACTTTTAGCGTCGGAAAGATAAACAATACCAGCATCGACGTTACCAGTTTCTACATAGTTAAGCGCTTGACGTACATCTCTAGCAAAGATAGCTTTGGGTTTGACTTGCTCAAAAATGTTGAGATTAGTTAAAACTTCTTGGGTATATTGTCCAGCAGGAACACTTTTGGGTTCTCCCATGGCAATTTTTTGGATACGCTGGTTATTTAAGTCTAGAAAATCCTTAATTCCAGTTGCGTTTTTGGGTACAATTAAAACTATCTCATTTTTTAGCAAGTTTTTACGGGTATTATCCAAAAGTAGACCTTTTTTCTCTAAAGCATCCATTTGTTTGGTGGCAGCAGAGATAAAAATATCAACTGGGGCACCTTGTTCAATTTGTTGTTGTAGGGAACCGGAACCTCCAAAGTTATAGGTAAGTTTAATATTGGGCTTTTTCTGTTCATACAACGGCTTGATTTGTTCCATCGCATCTTTAAGGCTGGCTGCTGCGGATATGGTTAAATTTGCAGACTCACTTGCTAGAGTTGAGGTTGGGGAAGAGTTATTATTAGAGGTTGGACTACAGCCAATTACCAAGGTTAAGGACAATAACAGCCAACCTAGAAAGGAAAATATGGGTCTGTTTTTCATCGGAAATTTTTTGCAGAGCATTTCCACCTTACCAGCCTGGTAAGATTGTACCAGGATAACCAGATCATTACCAACTATTTTGGGAAAAATATGTCCAGTAAAGACCATGAATGGATTACATTTCCAACCTGGGATGATGGGAGGGTTCTGGAGGAGTTTTGTTAACAATTACAAAGCATAGAAAATATGGAGATAATATAGGATTACTATTTGATTTTTGTTAGCGTAGCCTGCGCTTGCGCTTAAACATCTCAGTATACTTTCTGTTCCCTTTTCCCTGTTCCCTGCCAAAGAATGGATTACATTTCCAACCTGGGATGATGGGAGGGTTCTGGAGGAGTTTTGTTAACAATTACAAAGCATAGAAAATATGGAGATAATATAGGATTACTATTTGATTTTTGTTAGCGTAGCCT
>JASJCY010000204.1 GCA_030065825.1 Nostocaceae cyanobacterium
CAAGGAACCAATACACCAAGTACGTTAAAACGTACTGAAAACTTTGCCCAGTCTGATTTATCAGACTTTGTTTATAGGTTCCTGGGAATTTATTCCTAGGCGGTTAGGATACTTAATTGAGAATGGTGCAAGTTGTTAGTTTCAACCTACTTATTGAAAATGGTGCAAGATATGACTTCAGTAACACAGGAAAATTAATACTAGTGCATTTACTATATAAAAATACCAAATATTTTTACCAAAAAAAATATTTTTTAAGTATAATTGCTGAAAAAGATTCATGTTTGTCATGATTTATGGTTATTTCTCTGAAAATTTACTGCCTAGTTTTTACTCTCAGTGATATATTCAAAACCAAATTCATATTATTTTTAGGAGAAAAATCGGAATTATATAATTTTATACTTTAGAGTTTTTTTGCAAATATTTATACTCTATAATTAACATATGTCGTAATTTGAATAAATGTGGGATTATTTTGATGATTGGCAAAAACTGAAAAGATTATTTGAGATATTTGACGATGAATTAAGGATTACAGCAGTAACTCGATAATTTCTACTTTTTTTAGGTGTGACAACTTTCATTTTTACCTTCACCAAAAAAATATAAATGTTATAGGTATTTACGATAAATTCACGATTACTACTGATATACAAAGAGAAAATGTGACAATACATATGTTATAACAATAGTAAAATTTTTTCACAAGACATTTTCAGTATATATATCAATATTTACCCAATCTTAAAGAACAAAGAGTGACATAAACTAAGTTATAAATAGAGAATTAAAACACAAGGGCTTTTAATGTCAAAATGGGTTGAAACCGAGAAGAAGCATCAAAAAAAACTAGGTCTTTTTGTGACCAACTTATAATAATATACAAATAATATGCGAATTTTAATTTACTCCTACAATTATCATCCAGAACCAATTGGTATCGCTCCCCTGATGACTGAACTGGCGGAGGGACTCGTTAAACGCGGACATCAAGTGCGTGTAGTTACAGCTATGCCCAACTATCCTGAACGTCAAATTTATCATAGCTATCGGGGGAAGTGGTTTGTGAGTGAATATAAAAACGGGGTGCAAATCCAACGTAGTTATGTGTGGATTCGTCCAGAACCAAAGCTATTAGACAGATTGTTACTAGATGCTAGCTTTGTAATCACTAGCTTCCTACCAGCCCTAATGGGTTGGCGTCCCCATGTAATTCTCTCTACATCACCATCTCTGCCAGTTTGTATACCAACAACCCTTTTAGGATGGTTACACAGTTGTCCTGTAGTTTTGAATCTTCAGGACATATTGCCGGATGCAGCAATCCAGCTTGGGTTATTAAAAAATAAACTGCTGATCCAGGTATTTTCAGCCTTAGAAAAATTTGCTTACCGTAGCGCTACCACAATTAGTGTGATTACTGATGGATTTGTAGAAAACTTGCTATCTAAGGGGGTAGACCGGAAAAAAATTGTCCAAGTTCCCAATTGGGTGGATGTTAATTTTATTCGTCCCCTGCCCAAAGAAAATAACCCTTTCCGCACTGCCCATAATTTGTCAGGGAAATTTGTGGTGTTATATTCTGGGAATATTGCCCTTACCCAAGGCTTAGAAACTGTGATTAAGGCAGCTTCAATGTTAAAGGATATTCCAGATATAGCCTTTGTAATTGTTGGGGAAGAAAAAGGTTTGCAGCGGTTGCAACAAGATTGTCACAATTGTGGCGCAGATAATGTTTTACTCATACCCCTACAACCGCGAGAAAAGTTACCGCAAATGTTGGCAGCTGCTGATGTCGGTTTGGTTGTACAAAAGAAAAATGTGGTTGGATTCAATATGCCATCTAAAATTCAAGTGCTACTTGCCAGCGGTCGAACCATTGTAGCATCCGTACCCAAACATGGCACAGCAGCAAAAGCGATTAAAAAAAGTGGTGGTGGCGTTATTGTACCTCCAGAAGACCCCCAAGCCTTAGCCAAAGCAATTTTGGAGTTGTACAGACACCCAGAAAAATTAAAGAAACTAGGCGATCGCAGTCGTAAATTTGCTTTGGAACAATATGCCTTTGAACAAGCCTTAAATAATTACGAATCTTTGTTTTACTGTGCGATCGCAGATAGCCAAGGAATCAAGTCACCTCTAGTATCCAAACAGCAAGTCTAATCCAGGTTTTGGGAATAGGGAATAGGGAACAGGGAATAGGGAATAGGGAATAGGGAACAGGGAACTCTTAACAGGGAATAGGGAATGCTTACGCATACTCAAAGCTGCTGTTGCGTCTACCGCGTCTATGTCATTTGTCATTGGTAAAGGTTTCAGGCTTATTTACCTTTCGTAACATGGTTCTGTTTATTTCCGCCGACTTACTTAGTCCCTAAAGAAACCGGGTTTCTATGGGTGGGTAACCGATAATCAGAGTATATAAACCAAAAGAAACCCGGTTTCTCGACCCTCACGAGAGCTTTATATTTGTTTTATAAACACCCTCTAATAAATTTGCTCACAAGTTCCTCAAATTTTTGTACTAAAACTAGGGTAAGAGGGATAATTGGTTTTAGATTTTGGTGGGAAATTCTCTAGTAATGCAAAGTCATGCACCAGCAACGCCGATAATTTTTGGCTGTCCTAATCAAGTGAATAGAGAAATAGACCTCAAAAATCAATTGGGGGGTGGTAGTAATTTAGCTATTTTTGATTTTTGATAAATTCTGTTTACTGCCTAACATCGGCAAGTTTAGCCAAAAAAGAGGGGGAATTGGTATGTTTAACAAGATTCTAGTTGCATTAGATAGGTCTGATAATGCCCAGGAGATTTTTAATAATGCCTTGGATTTAGCAAAAATAAATAACTCCAAGTTGATGTTGCTGCATGTGCTATCTTCAGAAGAAGAAGGTAGTCCTTACATGCCTCCATTTTCCTTTTGGGAATACAGTCCGGCATTAAGTGCCCAAACTTGGCAATTCTATCAGAAGGAGTGGGATGTATTTAAAACTGAAGGTCTAAAAATGTTACAGTCCTTCGGTTCTCAAGCAAATACCGCAGATGTTAGCACTGAATTTAGACAAATTGTTGGTAGTCCGGGTCAAGTTATTTGTAAGGTAGCCCGCGAGTGGGATGCCGATCTAATTTTAGTTGGTCGTCGGGGTCTGTCTGGTCTGACAGAATTCTTGCTGGGTAGTGTCAGTAATTATGTTTTGCACCACGCACACTGTTCTGTCTTAACTATAAATACGTCAGTGACTGTAGAAGAACCTGAAGTTCTTCAAGAAGCCAACAGCGCTAATTGAAGAAATTACTAAATTTGACGAGGTTAGAAACCGGGTTGATTGAGAATTGCTAAACCTAAAAACCGGTTTCTTGATTATTGTTGATAATTCAACCCCACGCTTAGAATGTTGAAGGGGTAATCGCTTGCAAAACAGGTAATTGACGAAGTTGTTTGCGTATATTCATCAAAATTTTGCCGAGGTGATTTTGACCAGATTGATCCGCACCACAACCCCAGAAATAATCCCTCGGAGAGTCTTCTACTAATTCTTCATCACCTGTAGACAGCAGTACTTCTCGTATATCGGAGTGGGTGAGAAATTTCTGCAAAACTGCTGCTTGCATAACTTCTATTTTCACCTCCTCCCAATCGCAACGCACTTGACGGCTGCTACATCTTCCCAAAGCAGCGGCTGCTTCTGGTGTTTCGGCAGCATGAATTTGAGGTATGATCAGCTCATAAGCTGTACCCACAAACTTTTGTGCTTGGTAATAATGCTCTACTGTAGACCAATCAGTACCCTCCATTCTGATTCCATGGGCAGAAAAGTTAGAAAAACAACCATAAGGTTGCCAAGCTTTGTAAAAATAAATAGTCATTTCAAAATTGCTCTTTTATACGTCTATTTCTATGATGACTGTAGATGGTAGCAGGTGATTATGTTATTTAATTAAGTGAATGTAAAGGAAATGCATTCTTTGTGGTTCATAAGTTATGATAATAAGGCTGAATATACTTAGGGACTTCCAATTCAAAAAATATCCCAAAATATATTGTAGTATGGTTTGAACAACCCGCTAATCAAGAACGAGCAGAATTTCGCAAAGATGAGTCTAACTCCTACCCTATAATTTGACTCAACTCGATAACATTCCCATCGGGGTCTTGAGTGAAGATAGCAGCGCGTCCGGATGCACTATTTTGAATTGGGTAATTATGATTAGTTAGTAGTTCCTTGGCAGAGTCTAAGTCAGCGACGGAAAAAGCAATGTGGGGGTTGCGTCCCCATTTTTCGTGTTTGGGTTCCTTGGAGACTGATGGCGCTACTATCAAGTGAAGTTGATAATTGCCGACTTGATACCATACACCGGGAAATTTCATTGGACGTTCGACTTTAGTTAGTCCTAAAATGTTTCCATAGAAATGTTCAGCATGTTCTAAATCTGTAACTAAAATGGCTGTGTGCAGACTTTGGATAATTTCCATGGTTGCTCCTATTATAATCCTTTGGCGTTGCTGAATCCATGGCGTGAAAATAATGTTGTGTAATTCCAAAAACCTTGTTCCAGACGTTGCACTTGCTAGTCTGGAACACCCGGATTCAAAACGAAAATCAGCAACGCCTAATCCTTTGATATTCCTACATAACAACGAGGTGCTGTATGGATGCACAATTAGCACTGACTGAAATCAATGCCATTCGGGAAATCGTTCCAGATTATACCCCCGCACAACAGGCACTGGATGAAATCGAAAAGCATAATGGTAATATGGCAACAGCTTTCAGTGATTTGTGGGTAGAGAAAAATGGGGCACTGGCGCTGCCAGAAAAAAAATCACTATGGCAGACAACACTAAAAGTACTGCGGAATGAACTTTGCGGTGATGAAGGTTTTCGGGGTCAAATCAAAGAATATACTAAAAACCCAGGAAGTTCACCGTTACTAACAGGATTAATTGTATCTTTGGTGGGAATAGCAGGGGCAAACGGTTTACCTATAGATCCAGCTATTGCTACGGTGATTGTTTTGTATATTTTGAAAATTGGATTGAATATTTTTTGCGAGTATACCGAACCTCCTGAAAGTTAATATAGCGGTTTGGAGCAAATTGATGGGGATGCAACAGTCTATGATACCCCAAAGTGAGTGTAGAGTCAAATGGGTAATGGAAGGATTCCCTGTACCACCCTACGGGAAGTCGCTGCGCGTTCACACGGAATCCCCAGAGAACCTATTCTACGAATTCCGGTAACAACCTCCCAAGGTAGTTTGCTAAATCTCCAAAAATAGGAGGAAATTCCTCGTCGCATAATTTTTTCAAAAATCAAATAGGAGTTCTATATAAAATTACTGTTAGCAGAAAAAGACGATCATATTCGTAGATTAGAAAATATGATAAATATGGCAGGCGATCGCAAAATAGAAACAGGTGGTGGTAATTACAATAGACATAGGCGTGAAAATTAAATATGCATTGTCCAAAACCCTTGTTCGGTGACGTTGCATTGCAACGTCACCGAACATTCTTTTCCACCAGATGTCTAATGAAAGTGGTAATTACAATGAAAGTGGTAATTACAATGAGCATATAGAAGGTGATTCTAATCGCAGTAATTACCATGCTGCTGAACAAAAACCAACCCTAGCATAAGCAGCAGCAGAAATTCAGCAGCTACTAAAACAGTTGGAAAATTTCTATCCTATATTTAGTTATTTCGGCATTGCTGAATTAAGGGATGATTCTTGTGGTGCAGGCCGGAGTGCCTGCCTCATAAATATAGAAAACGGGCAGGGATGCCCGTTCCACAAACCAAGATGACCATCATTTAATGCTATAACTCTTGTGGGGTAGAGAGCAGCGCGTTGCGGTGAGGTAGTGTGGTCTACTCTTCGAGAAGCCGCACTCTCAAAAGAAGCCGAGTGACCCTCGTCTACCGCGTCTAAGGGGGTTTCCCCCATGTAGCTTGCTTCCCCGTTGCGTTAGCTTCCCGTATGGTAGGGGTACAACTACCGTAGCTTGCTTCTCGCGGAGCGAGTACCCGGAGGGGGGTACTCTACTCAAAGCCTCCCGACCGTCGTCTACCCCCCGTTGTAGCGACTGCGGGGCATCCCTGCCTGCCCTATAATACAAATTAAAAGCACAACATCTTAATCAGCTATGCTTTCCAAACATCCTCTAACTCCTTTTCCCAGCTAATTTATCAATATATGCCATCAAACCCCCCCGAAAGCCCAAAATCAAGGGAATTAACAACAAACCCAGGAAAAAGTTCCACAAATCCAATTGACGTTCAGCCAGACTAGCATCAAAAATTGCTAAACTCGCCAACCATTGCCAGAAATAGCGTTGATTGGACTGAATCAGCTGTTCTAAAAACAAAAATACCCCTGCACCCATCAAAGGACCGAAAAAGCTGCGAGAACCTCCTAAAATAGTCATTAACACTGGCATGGCACTAAATGTCCAATGGGCGATTTCCGGATTAGCTACTCGTTGAAAAGGTGCCCATAGTGACCCTGCTAACCCTGCAAATCCACCAGCAATTATAAAAGCCATCCAACGCAGACGACGAATATCCACCCCCAGAAATATGAGACGTTGGGCATTTTCCCGACTGGCTTGTAGTAATTCCCCAAAGGGACTGTGAGTAATTCTCCAGAGACAGAATGTAGCAAATATAAATGCAACCAGAGACAGATAATAGTAATTAGTAAAACCCTGAATTTTCACAATTAAACCAGGGATACCCAAATCAGCCGCTATCACCCCTGCAATCCCATCACTACCACCCGTCACTTCCCGCCATTGGAAAACAATGGTAAATACCATCATTCCAAAAGCCAGGGTCAGCATAGCAAAGTAAATTTCATCCACCCGCACGCTAAAATAACCCAACACCCCTGCAACCACCACCGAGGCTATTACTCCTGCCAATATCGCCAAAATAAAGGGGATGGAGGCTTTAATTAAATAGGCACTGACATAGGCACCAGTGGCAAAATAGGCAGCATGACCAAAACTCAGTAAACCTGTATAGCCGAATAGGAGATTAAAGCTAAGGGCAAATAACCCCATTAACAGCATTTCTGTCAGTAAGACGAGATTAAATGGCGACAGAAATATAGGTAATAACAACAGTATTACCACAACTGCCATCAGCACTATTAACCCGATGCGATTCTTCATCGCCGTACCTTTCCAAATAAACCCTGGGGTCGAAACAATAACGCCAACGCCATTAAAATAAAAGGAAATGCTACTTGAGCGCGGGGTGCAATCAAAATCCCAAAAGAATTTAACTGTCCGATAATTAACGCTCCCACCAAAGAACCGGGTAAACTTCCCAAACCCCCAATCACTGCCACAATAAAACTTTCAATAATCACATTGTCTCCCATGGCGGGGCTAATGGTACGTAGAGGTGCAGCCAACACCCCTGCTACACCTCCCAACCATGCCCCCAACATAAACACTCCAGTAAATAAACGAGGTACATTAATACCCAACGCCCCTGCCATAATTCTATCAGCTGCCGCCGCCCGTATCACCTTACCGAAGCGAGTAAACTTTAATAACAGCCATAACCCTATACCTACTAAAGGACCTAAAATAATAATCAAGAGATTGTAAGTTGGGTAAGTCTGACCAAATATCTGCACCGTACCTGAAAACAACTGGGGACTGGGAGTAGTTAAAGGTGCACTTCCCCATAACAAACGCACTACATCGTTAATTAACAGCACAAAGGCAAAAGTCAGCAGCAGTTGCAGACTAACATCCTGTCCATAAAGGCGACGCAAACAACAGATTTCCATCGCACCACCAACCAAAGCCACAATTAACGGTGCAAAAACTAGTCCCAACCAGAAATTTAGCTGTCCTTGCCCTACAATCCAAAATGTCAGGTAAGCACCCAACATATACAAGCTACCATGGGCAAAATTCAGCACCCCCATCACCCCAAAAATCAGGGTTAAGCCAGCGGCAATCAGGAATAGTAACATACCGTTGGCTAAACCGTTGAGGAAGAAAATTATCAGGGTGGAAATTGACATTAAAGGAAGGGGGGAAGAGTAATAATTATTTTACGTGTTGAGTAAGTACCATTTAAAAATTCTGTAACACACATCTTGCACCAGGGTCAGAAACCGGGTTTATTGAAAAGGTTTACCCATCAAAACCCTAATTTTTCGTTCATAAACCCCGGCAGTCGCTATAACGGGGGGAACCCCCGCAACGCGCTGCCTCGCTTTCTCAATGGTTGCCCTTGAATGCTGCAAGATATGACGTAACCTATAAGCCCCATTGCTAATATTTTTATTAGACATCTGGTGGAAATTAAATATGCGTGAGCTACAACCCTTGTTCCAGACGTAAAATTTTACGTCTCTACATTCTTTTTCACCAGATGTCTATTGTAGTCACATTATCATCAAATCCTTCACCTACCAGCGATTTAAATCGCTGGCTAATAAACGAAGTCGTCTCAAGACGACTAGACAATATTTTTAGTCTACTTTAGTAGACTTTGCCTATGAGACTGGGAATTAATTCCCAGTTCACATCTTGAGAATGGTGCAAGTTGTTAGTTGAAATGGTAAATTCCTTCTCGGCAACCATTTTACAACCTGTTACAGACAATTCCCGCGTCACCAAATCCCCCTTAACTACCTGAATTGGTTTTAAAACGTGAAAGTCATATTCTTTACTCTCAACAGTCTTGCCCCAAGTAATATCCACAATGGCTTGATGGTCTTGTTCCCTAATTATCAGTTCACCCATAGGCGCTAAATACTGACGCCCTTCCAAAGCCTTAATTACAGCCTTAGTCTCCGTAGTTCCCGCATCATTAGCAGCAGCCGCCAGCAAATGTAAACCCACATAAGCATTCTCAGCATTATAGCTGGGGTAACTATTGTAACGCTGACGAAACTTTTGTACGAAGTTGCGATTTACCTCTGTATCTGGCGTTTGCCACCAATAACGGGTTCCTACCCATTGCCCCGTGGGCATTTGTTCCCCCAGCGCCGTTAAAACTTCCATGGCTGCCCCCAATTCCATGTAAATAGGGAATTTATCAAACAAACCAAAATCCCCCGCTTGCCGGATAAAATTGACCAAATCATTGCCCCATAAACTGCACCAAATGGCATCAGCCCCAGTATTTTGCAGAGTAACGATAAAACTGTTGTAATCTTGGGCACCTAACTTGGGAAAAGCTGTTTGATTGAGAAACTTTACCCCTGATTTTCTCTGTTGCAAAGCTTTTTGAAAGAATTCCCAACTCTGGAGACCAAAAGCATAATCAGGACCAATAGTTGTCCATTTTTGATATGCTTCCTTTGCCGCAATTTCAGCACCCGCTGCGGAGTTTTGCGGACCATTAACACTACAACGGAACACATACTGATTGCATAAATCCCCGGTTACTTTCGGACTGGCTGCATGGGTGACCATTAATACTCGTTCCAATTCGGGAATCACAGGTACTAACGCCTCTGCATTGCCAGAACTATCAATACCCAACAAAAAATCCACATTCTCTTGCAGCACTAGCCTACGGGCTGTTTGTACGGGTTCTCCTTCATGTTCAAAAATTACCTCCACAGGTCGTCCATTAATCCCACCAGCAGCATTAATCTCCTCTTGGGCGATCTTAATTCCATCCCGGGCAAATTCACCGTAGGTAGCAAAGCCACCAGTGAGCAAATACATCGCCCCTATGCGCACTGGTTGACTTTTATCTGTGTTACTAAAGTTACAAGCTCCTAGGGTGCCGATTGTTGCCCAACCTAGTTGTTGGAGAAAAGTGCGGCGGGAATAATGGTAGTAAGACATCGAAAATTGATAAGAAAAGAATGACGGAGGAATTAAAGATTAATTAGGGTCAATCTACTTCCATTGCTGACCATACTTCCCATGGGCTTGAGTGCATTTTTGCCCGTGGCGATGGTTTCGGTGTTTTGGGGAAGTAAATAACATGGCTGCTAAACTCAGCAACCATGAAATCCAGAATTCCTTGTTTATCTATTCAGGCACATCTATAAGGAACTAGAAAGTCGTTTATAAGCTGGGACTAAATCTTTTTTGGCAAGATAATCGTGAATTTCATTGGGCTTAAGTTGACAAAGATCCTTAGCTAACTCACTTGTTTTAATGTTTTTGGGTAGTACGGAAGCAAGGGCTTCCCGCATTAATCCTAATATCTGTGGTTCTGCAATCAATAGTAATTTTTGGGTTTGATAAACTTGAGTTAAGTCAACAATTTTATTGGCAATCTCCTGGGCAAAACGCCGTTCAAATTCTACAATGTGATTTTCCCGGTGATCGTCATAACTGTGGGCTTTACTTCCTGTACCACGATTACGCCCCGTTTTAACATTCGCCCACAAATCTTGACCTTGAAGTTCCTTAGCAGAAGTATGCAAATCTTCACGTTCGATTAAATTAGGACCTCCCCCCATCTCCGGAAACTCTACAGGTTCTAGGGTTAGAAAACGAGCTGTGGCACCATTTATGACAGCAACGATATATTCACTCATATCGAGATCCCTTCAGTTCTTAATCCCTCCATCCTAACAATGGTTTATGTATTCTAGATGCAATTGCAAATAAAGCTTAAAATTATCTTTCGTGGGGTCTGGGGAGCTATAAGACCCACATTCTACCCGTAGGGAGATGTGGGATACATGTGGGAATGCAGAATGTAGAATGCAGAATGTAGAATGTAGAATGCAGAATGTACAAATTAATTCTAAATTCTAAATTCTAAATTCTAAATTCTAAATTCTTCCTCCCCAGCATCGAAATGGTACAATTGAATATATCGATACACACATACCCACAAAGCTAGCTGTAATTGCTGCACCGTGAGTTGAGTAGCGAAAAGTCCGTTGGCGAGGTTCCCAAGTCACTGCGTTGCGGAGGACGGTTGCATGGGCGAGTTCCCCGACTTGTGCAAACTGTCCGTTGGGGTTCCCCCCGTTGTAGCAAGTGACGCTCGCTTAAAGGAACTTTTCAAGACAGCGAGGGGATCCAAACATATCAACTAACTAGTACGCCGGGACACGGCGGAATGGAAACTGCCTGTGCAGACGGTCTACCGGGGGCTGGAATATACTCGTCTCAGCCTAGGCAAGTGTCGAAAATCCGAAAGGAAGCAACCAGGAAGTCCAAGAAGTGATTCTTGGGAGTTCCCACATCATAATCTCTGAT
This sequence comes from Nostocaceae cyanobacterium, assembly GCA_030065825.1. Classification (GTDB taxonomy): domain Bacteria; phylum Cyanobacteriota; class Cyanobacteriia; order Cyanobacteriales; family Nostocaceae; genus JASJCY01. The sequence continues at coordinate 11,211 of JASJCY010000204.1, forward strand.
TTGGTGTGGGAGGATGTCACTAACAATGGCATTGCAAAGGAATACCATGATAAACCGCAGCAAGATTCGTAATATCGGCATTTCCGCTCATATTGATGCCGGAAAAACTACGATTTCGGAGCGTATTCTTTTCTATACGGGCAAAATCCACAAAATTGAAGAGGTGGGTGGTGATGGTGATGGTGCCACCATGGATTATATGGAGTTGGAGCGGGAAAAGGGTATTACTATCACCTCTGCTGCCACTACCTGTTTCTGGAATGATACGCAAATTAATTTAATTGATACACCGGGACATGTGGATTTTACTATAGAAGTTGAACGTTCCCTGCGAGTGTTGGATGGGGCAATTATGGTACTGTGCGGGGTTGCTGGGGTACAATCCCAGTCGCTGACGGTAGATAGGCAAATGAAGCGTTATGGTATACCCCGTATCGCTTTTATCAATAAATTAGACCGTGTTGGTGCAAATCCTTTTCGGGTGCTAGAAGCGCTAAAAAACAAGTTATCTCTCAATCCGATATTGCTTCAGTATCCCATTGGCTTGGAAGACAAGTTTGTGGGAGTCATCGATTTAATTGAGATGAGGGCAAACTACTATGAAGGGGAACATGGGGAAACTGTAGTAAAAAAGCCGATTCCCGAACATTTACAAGCTGAAGCCAAAGCAGCCAGGGAACAGCTTTTAGATAAAATATCCATCCACTCGGAAGAAATGATGACAAAGTTGCTGGGTGGAGAAGAAGTACCTACACAGATGATTTGGGATACCATTCGTCAAGAAACTTTAAGCCGGGAATTTACTCCGGTGTTGCTGGGTTCAGCCTTGAAAAATAAAGGGGTGCAAAATTTATTGGATGCGATTGCCCTTTATTTACCTTCTCCCACGGAAAGGGAAGCAATTACCGCTACGGATGTGTCTACAGAGTCACAGGTGCAAATATATCCCAATCCTGATGATCCGCTGGTGGGGTTAGCCTTTAAACTGATTGATGATGAATTTGGTCAACTCACCTATACTCGTGTTTATGCGGGAACATTACATCAAGGCGATCGCCTCTACAATAGCCGCACGGGGAAAAAAGTCCGGGTTAGTCGCTTGGTAAGAATTGAAGTTGATAAGCGTCAGGAATTAGAGTCTGTCAGCGCTGGGGAAATTGTCGGATTAGTAGGGGTTGACTGTGCATCAGGTGATACCTTATGTTCCTTGGGCACGAATATTTCCTTAGAGGGAATATATGTGCCGGAACCAGTAATTACCATTGCCATTACTCCTAAAAGCCAAGATGATATTGAGCGTATATCCAAAGCACTGCACCGCTTTGTTCATGAAGACCCCACTTTACATGTGGTGACTGACCCAGAATCCCATGAAACCTTGATGTCGGGGATGGGAGAATTGCATCTGCAAATTTACTTAGAAAGGATAAAAAGAGAATACCACGCTGATGTCTATGTTAGTCCCCCCGCAGTCGCGTATCGGGAAACTATCACTAAGGCAGCTACCTTTGACTATACCTTGAAAAAGCAAACCGGAGGATCGGGACAATATGCCCATGTTATAGGACGTTTGGAACCCTGCGACAAACCGTTTATCTTTGAAAATAAGGTGGTTGGGGGTGCGATTCCGACTCAGTTTATCCCCGCTTGCGAACAGGGTTTCCGGGATGCGCTGAAAACGGGATGGCTCAAAGGTTATCCGATTATGGGGGTGAAAGTAATTCTAGAAGGGGGTTCCGATCATCCGGTGGATTCTTCGGAAATGGCGTTTCGATTTGCAGCCAGACTGGGATTTGAGAAAGCTTTTGCTAAGGGAAAACCTACACTCCTAGAACCGATGATGTTATTGGAAGTGGAAACACCAAGTCAATTTTTAGGAAGAATACAAGGACAGTTGTTATCCCGTCGTGCTTTGTTATTGGGTTCGGAAACCAGGGATAATGATGTGGTAATTCGGGCAGAAGTACCCTTAGCAGAAATGTTTGGTTATGCCACAGAATTGCGATCGCTTTCCCAAGGAATGGCAACTTTCTCGATGGAGTTTGCTGAATATCGACAGTTACCGGAAAATTTAATTGATGAAGTTAAGTAATGGGTAATTGGTAATTGGTAATGGGTAATTGGTAATTGGTAATTGGTAATTGGTAATTGGTAATTGGTAATTGGTAATTGGTAATTGGTAATTGGTAATTGGTAATTATTAATGATGTAAGAAACCGGGTTTATTCTCGACTAACTACAAAAATTTTCGATATGTAGCACAGAGGTTGTTTGTCAAGTCTAAAAGCTTACTAAAAACCTCACTTCTTATCTGTCTCCTAGTAAGAGAGAGACTTTGAAACCGTTATTTTCCCGTTCCCCTTCCTTAGTAGGGAATCGATTAAGGGTTAGGTTTTCGAGATTTTGGTGTTAAACATAATATTTTTCAAACATCTTCTGAAATATAGCGGTTTTTGGTTGAGTAGAATACAAATTTTACCTCACCCCGTCCTCCGGACACCCCTCTCCTTACTATAGACACGGAGTGGCTTCCCGTAGGGTAGGAGAGGGGAAGGGGTGAGGTAAGCGACTGTATTGCACAAAGCGTGAAAACCGCTATAAATCTAGTTTATCAAAACATTTTTCAGGTTCAAGCAAATATAATCAATGCAGAGAATTTTAATTTTTGGTAATTCTAGTTCTGGGAAAAGTACTTTGGCAAAAAAATTCGGCAAAGACTTAGATATTCCAGTTCTCGACCTTGATACAATTGCATGGGAACCTAATCAAGTTGCTGTTAGACGTTCCCATAAAGATGCAGTCAGAGATTTACAGGATTTCATCAAAAATAATACCTCTTGGGTAATTGAAGGTTGTTACAGTACCCTAATTGAAGTTGTAATTGATTTCTCCACGGAAATTTATTTTCTCAATCCTGGTGTTGATAAATGTCTCGAAAATAATCGTCATCGTCCTTGGGAATTCCATAAATTTTCATCACCAGAAGAACAAGCAAAAACTTTTGAATTTCTCCAAAATTGGATTCAACAATATGAACAAAGAAATGATGAATTTGGTTATTTATCCCATCGTATAATCTTTGATAATTTTCAGGGTAAAAAGTGTGAAATTAGAGATTAGGAATAGTTTTTTGATATTACTCAAATGGTAAGTATGACTATGCTGCAGCTACTTTTGCTTTCATCCTTCCCGTAATTTTGCAACCATTTGTGCACGTGCAGATACATTCAATTTGAGGAACATTCGTTTCAAAGCTTGTTTAACACCGTTGTGGCTAATGCCCAATTTTAAGCCAATTTCAGTATTATTTAATCCTTTAGCTACTAAATCAGCAATTTGCAATTCCCGGTTTGTTAAACAAGCACTAGCATCGGCAATGGGTGGAGAAAACTGCAAACGTAAAGTTGCTAGACAAACTGACAGATGAGTACTCAAAGCGCTAACGCTTCTTAAATCTTCTTCCCCAAAGCATGGCATTCCTTTTCCCCGTAAAAAGTGAATTTTGCCGATAATTTCACCTTTACCCAATAAAGGAGCAATCATACCATGTTCAAAGCCGTAGGGTGACCACACATGTTGATAAACTGAGGTTTGCTTCCAAGCTAAAGGAGAATTCACCAACAGGTTATGGGTGGGAATATGACGCTCAATCATACAGCACATCATCGGATCGGCTTCCCAGCCTATTTCACTGTAGCGGTCAATAAATGTTTCTGACAATCCTTGGAGATTGAGGGTAGCTAATTGGTGATTCTCATCAAAAAGTGCAATTCCCCAAGATTTTGCCCCAAATATAGCGGTTTTCAGTTGAGTCCAATACACGAGGGAACCTCACCCCGTCCGACCGACTCCCCTCTCCTTACTATAGACACGGAGTGGCTTCCCGTAGGGTAGGAGAGGGGAAAGGGGTGAGGTTTATCTGTATTCTATC
>JASJCY010000205.1 GCA_030065825.1 Nostocaceae cyanobacterium
TGGCCTCTTAGTCAGTCGGGTGGGTCAACGACCATGAATATCTTCCCATATATTCGTTATGAGTTCAAGTCTCTGCCCTTGCTCTCATCCCCCGGTTCCGAAGACTTCACCGGGGGACTTCCCGCAAGGAGTGTTAAATTAGTGTAAACTATATCTGATAACTGTTAATAACTTCTCCCACGCCAGCATACCTGAACAAAATGGGCTTGTTGCCCCCAAGGGTCACGCATTGGTGTAATATTTTCAATTTCCAGGTTAAAAGGAATAGCCGTAGTTACATAGCGCTGTGTTAAAGCACCTATCTCAGGTGCTAATTCTGCTGCGGTTGTTGTTGCTAATCCCAAACCGATCAATTGTTCAATAGGTCCTCGTGGTAGCATGAGATGCATACCTACAGCCAATCCCACCGTTAGCAGCATTGCCACAGATAAATTGGTTCCGCAACGGGGATGTAATGCTAATTCCCATTCTCCACTGGTGAGGCGATTTAATGCTAGTGCAACTGCACGCCGCAACCTACTGATGTTAACATCACCATAAAGATAAAATCCTTGATCTGTCGATAAACCGCCCAAGTGTTCGTTATCTAAGGGAGAATTGCTTGGGGTGACTCTAGGATTATAGCCACCGTTAGATTCACTTAAAACCCAAACAGTCGCGTGTTCTAAGGCATGAACTTGCCGCAGCATCAGCATTTCTTTTAACCCTGGGATAAAAGATAGCTGGCTGAGTAAATCGGCATCTAAGGTGGGTTGAGGTGTAGTCAAATCAATATTCAACAAATCAAAGGTGAATTCATTGGTTGTGGCAGAAGCATAGGTATTCATGGCAACACTGCTCCCCAAGCTGATAGAGCAACATCGATTTCTTTTAAATGTAACGCTTATACTCGGAAATTATTGCTAATTTTTGTTGATTGTTATATTTAGTTATTGTTAAAGGTTACTTAAAATACCTATTTTTCAGTTAAAATACACTGCTTTTTAGGGAGCATCCCAATTTTTATACGATACCCTAGAAGGGTATCGCTACACGGACAAAGCCTGCCTACCCTTCTAGGGTTTGGGTGTTTTTCAAAAATTGGGATGCTCCCGCTTTTTATCGCAGTAATACCCATTTGACAAAGCAATGGGACGTGTTACTAGATAGCTAATTCTCTATGAACTACCAGCCCTTACTTCGTTGAAGGACTGGTTTCTGCATCCAGCCCAGCAAGGAGTGATTTTTGACGCTTCTTTTGACCCAGTTGCTGCATGTTTCCCATATTTTTACGGGTACATGAAGTAGAGCTAGAATCATCCACGTCTACGAGGCTAGTTCCTAACCCCGGCAGGTTGTCTGAATATCCACTTTTGGTTTGCTTTTAGTAACTACCGTGCCATTACAGCTAAAGTTTGCGTATAGCTACTTCTATTAGTATATCATATAGCGTGTTGGCTCGCTTACATCCCCACCTTGTAGAAGGATGGGGAATTACGCGAGAAGGTTAAATGTGGAACAGCTTATGATTAGCTAGAGTGGGGATCACCCCATCCCTAGTACTTCACCACATTAGTTACGAGGGGTCACAGATCCCCGACTTCTTTAAGAAGTCGGGGATCGCTCACACCCGCGACTTGTCAAAATTAATGTGGTTGAGTACTAGGATGCCCGAAAGTTGCAAATATTTTGGGGTTTGGTATAAAGTATACTCATGGAAGAATTAAGGAACGGCACCCTGCCTCACTTTTTCGCCAGCTGGATTTGACTGTCCCAACAAAGTGCTATTCCCGGGGAAAACACTATCTTTTTCCATGAGTAATAGTGGTGGTAGTGCCCTGTTTAACTTGATTTTGAGAGATTCACACTAAATAGTGAGGCGTGAGGAGAACAACAATCAATAACCTATGAAACTAGGTTTGGTATAATCCAAACAAATTGTTTATTCGTTTGGGTTGGGTAAAGGACAGCAATTGACATCATTCAAGCAAACTTTGCCCCACTGCAAAGCCCAACGGACAAGAGCTACTCGATTATCTGTCCCTGTTTTGGTGAGAATGTTGCTGATATGGTTATCAACTGTACGCTTGCTAATTTCCAGTTTACCTGCAATCTCTTGGTTAGTTAAGCCAGCAGCCACTAAATCAATTATTTGCAGTTCTCTGTCTGACAGACTAACAGGGGTCTGAGACTCGCCACCAGCCATGCTTTCTTTTTTCCTCCCTTGGTATATGTACTTAGTTGCTCTCTCTCATTTTAGAAGATTCTTTTGCTAGTAGGGGTTGCAAGTGTTAACAACAATACCATTCTCAAAAGAATTCTTAATTTAGCATTCAAAATGGAGAATCGGCATCCGGATTTATATACTTTTGGGAACCTAATCAAAAAAGACAACCATAATGCCCATCACCTTGCAACTACAATTCAATATTGACCCACCACAGCGCCACAGGGGTTAACTAACAGAAGAAACAAGGAATTATGGCTACAATACTTGACAAAAACCTAATAATATGATATGCAATTTTGAGGATAATCCTGTTTAACAGACAATGGCTAGAAGTAACTATAGTTTTTGGATGGGGAATCAGAGCGATCGCCTAGAGGTTAATTGTTTTGCTCCTTGAGTTTAGTTATGATGGCTGAACCACAGTGGTTGCGTTGAATTGCCCAATTTGCCAATATTGAGAATTATCTGTTTGAACGCAACCAACTGTAAGGGAGGTGGTTCAGTCATCGCTAACTGTTTCCGCAGAATTTGTCTGCTGTATTGGCAAAGAAAGCATATAGCGATATCCTGACTCTCTGGAGCCTTGAATGGAAATTTGCCCACCGTGGAATTCTGCCAACTGACAACTGAGCAACATACCCAAGCTTTCACGAGATAGATTACCCTGGGGCTGATCGGAATGCCCTTGTGAACCCATACCCATAATACCGGAATTGAAACCATTCAATTCTTTGGAGTTATCCATCTCTAACGGTTGACTTCCTAGTTGCTCATCCTTTTGGGAATAAAGATTATAGCTGGAGTTAAGTTCTGAAAGTTCAAGTTGTGGTAAGGTATTTAAGGAAAAGTAGGGTTCAATATCAGTAATACCGTCTCCCAACCAAGGATGGGAAACCCAAACAGTAATATTCAAAGCATCATCTTTGTAAGATACATGGATGCGAACAACGCTACCTGTTGCCGAAAGCTGAATTACACTAAAAATCAGGTGATAGAGCATTTGCCGCACTTTCTCTTTATCCAAAGGGCAAATACGACTGTGTTCTGGCTCTAATGATAAACGAATTTCTTGTTCGCGGCGATTAGCAACTTCTTCTAGAGTGCCAATAACTTGTTGACACAACATTTCAATATCCACAGGAGCCAGATTTAGCTTCCCTTCACTGTCGTCCATTGCTCCAAGTTGGGATATTTCGTTAACTAAGGAAAGTAAGTAACGACCGCTATGTTGGATAATATCTACATATTCTCTCTGTTTAGTCGTCAAAGGTCCATAAATCTCTCGTCCTAGAACACTAGCCATTCCCAGGACGGATGTTAAAGGAGTACGTAATTCCTGAGTTAGCTGTTCCAAAAGTTCCAGCTTTAACTTGTTAGTAGAAGAAGGAGAAACATATTCTTGTTGGGGAATAGTTGGGGTGATGATGATTTCACTAGTGTCCCCTTCTGGAAGTGATAAACTAGGAGTGCTATTGGGAATACTGCTTTGGGGAGTCCCTTGTAACAGTCGGTTGCGCTCAAATTCACTCATGCTCCAACGAGCAATAATCTGTAAAAATTCAACATCTCGACTAGTAAATTCACGGGGCACTAAATCCATTACTGACAACGCACCCAGGCAATTACCTTCAGCATCAATTAATGGTGCTCCCAAATAAGCACGAATTCCATAATCCCGAATTAACTGACTATTGGCAAGTTCTGTATCCGTAATTTCATTAGTATCATTTATAACTAGAAATTGTACATTTTCCACAACTTGGGTGCAAAAGGATTCCCGTCGTAACAGTTGACGATTTTGTGCCAATTGATTCATTAATCCCAGTCTAGATAGACCAACTGCTGACTTGAACCAGTGACGTTCTAGATCGACAAATCCCAAAATGGAAATTGGTGCTTCTAAAAAATGGGCAGCAGTTTGAGTAGCTTCTTCAAAAACTGGAATGGTTTCTGGTTGTCGCAAACCTAGTGAGGATAATGCTTGGAGACGTTGTTTTTCTCTAGTTTCCTGGGAAACCCATCCATCTTTAATGCTAAATATTTTCTTGTCTGGCTCTATCATTACCATTGCTACCTTGATAATTTATGGATAGTGTAATTTATATAACCACTATTTATGGGTTATTTTCTATTTTTAAGCATTCCCCAATTTCACCTCAGATCAACAATTCACAGAGAAAAATTTTTCAAATCTTGTTTCAGTAGGGATAAAATAGTTTTGCTACTCCTTTGTCATCCGTATTTACTCGATACTGGAACATGTAATCTTATTTGCTGTTTATATTGGATCGATGTGTTAGGAAAGGAATTTGATCTGGGTAACATAACCTTAAGCCATTAATAAACCAGTGCAAGCTATTCTCGCGGACTGGACTCTTTTTAACAACGGAGTCAACATCATCCTTATTACTGCAACTGATATTAAACCTCGTCCAAGTCGAAACCTGGAGTTTGTCAAATAGGGAATAGGGAATAGGGAATAGGGAATAGGGAATAGGGAACAAAAACCGGTCAATAAAAAACTATGGGTTTCAAAATAGACGTGGTTTATGTCCGTTTAAACAGTTTTCATATTTATAGTCGGTAATGGGTAATGGGTTCATCATTTACCAATATGTCCCAAGTTATACACACATCTTGTACCTGGGCTAAAAACCGGGTTTCTTGCAAATCTCTCAGTCTCAAAACCTTAATTTTTCGTTTAGAAACCCGGTTTTTTTAGTCTTGTTGAGAATGGTGCAAGATATGAGTATAGGAACTACTTCCGTTCCCCTAAAAGATTACCGAATTGAGTCAGAGGGGGAAGAGGGGGGAGAGTGGGAAGAGGGGGGAGAGTGGGAAGAGGGGGGAGAGTGGGAAGAGGGGGGAGAGTGGGAAGAGTGGGAAGAGTGGGAAGAGTGGGAAGAGGGGGAAGAGGGGGAAGAGGGGGAGAAATTTTGATAGGTAATCTTAGAACACCGAAGGAAGTAATTCGGACTTAATGTAATGCAATGTGGAATATAGTTGGGTGGCTAAAAAGTGAAATCAAACAAAATGTTCATACAAATATGTTTGAGCAAAAATAGCAATAGTCAACTACATTTTTAATTCTGATATTTTTTATGTTATCGCAGCGACTATTTTGAAAAAAATATATCATTTAAATAAATAATAATTTTTTATGTTTTTGACTAAGTTTTTAAATTTCAAAATATACATTTTTTAAGTATTAGTTTTACTAAATATTTAACAACGAATAGCTTTTTAAATATTCATATTTTAAATAAAATGGTATTTTGATATTTGTTGTTATTTTTTGAAAGAAAAAGCCAAGATTATCATATTGTCAATAGTAACAAATAATCATCAATTAAACTACATAGGAATAATAGTGATTATCTGAAAAAATACTCTAAAACTTTATACATTATTTACACAAACTTCATAATAATGATTTGCTCAAAACTCAATATTCAGTCATAAATGGATTATATGTTCTAAAACAACATTTTGATTACACCATTATCTAAGACTCAGAGTTATGGAGATTTCCCTACACAAGTAAAACCTAAGTAAGGATGCACTGTAGATGCAGCAAATATTTTTCATAAATAGACAGTTGCTTGCTTGACCCATCTTTTGAATTTAGAGCTTGGTAAACATTAACAACTAAAACGGACAAAAATTAGAGATATAAATAAATGATGAATATAACAATTCCTTTTGTAGACCTGAATTTACAACATAAACCAATTCAATCTCAAATTCAACAAGCAATTCAGGATGTATTGTCACGGGGAGATTTCGTTTTAGGACAAGCATTAAAAGATTTTGAAACAGCTTTTGCCATAGCCTCTGGAACAGAATATGGAATTGGTGTTGCTTCTGGAACTGATGCCATTGCCCTTGGTTTACAGGCATGTAATATCGGTTCTGGAGACGAGGTAATATTGCCAGCAAATACCTTTGTTGCCACACTAATTGGAGTATTGCGTACAGGGGCAAAACCGATTTTTGTAGATTGCGATCCCGAAACAGCATTAATTGATTTAGAAGCAGCAGCAAGGGTAATTACACCCCAAACCAAAGCAATTATTCCCGTACATCTTTATGGACAGATGGTGTCACCAAAGCAGCTATTAGATTTTGCTGATACCTACAAACTGTTAATTTTTGAAGATGCAGCTCAAGCTCATTTAGCACAAAGGGATGGATATCGTGCTGGTTCGGTGGGAATTGCTGCTGCTTTTAGTTTTTATCCCAGCAAAAATCTGGGAGCATTGGGAGATGGGGGAATACTGCTAACAAAAGATCCAGATGTTGCCCAAAAAATGATACGCTTGCGCAATTACGGTGCATCCAAGAAGTATTTTCACACAGAACCGGGTACTAATAGTCGCTTGGATACATTACAAGCAGCAGTTTTGCAGCAAAAGCTACCCTATTTACCCCAGTGGAATAGCGATCGCTTGGGGATTGCTCAGCAGTATGATGTAGAATTAGCACCCTTAGCATCTAGGGGAATTATTCCCATGGAAAACCATAGCGGTGAAGGACATGTTTATCACCTGTATGTAATTAAAGTTGATGATGCTGGTGGTTTAGAACGTTCCTTACTCCAAGAAAAACTTACCGCAGCAGGGATTCAAACTGGTATTCATTATCCAATTCCCTGTCATCTCCAACCTGCATTTACCAATTTAGGTTATCAAGTTGGTGATTTTCCCTATGCAGAAAAACTGGCAAACCAGATATTATCTTTACCCATGTATCCTGGTTTAAGTAATAGCCAAATCAAGGAAGTTGTAGCAGTGATTGCATCTAGTTTTAGTAACCAAGAACAAAAGTTAGCATATATGAGTTAAAGGGGGAATGGGGAATGGTAAAGGGTAAAGGGGGAATGGTAAATGGGGAGACCGGATTTTGAGGAGTTACAAGTTTATAGATTAGCAGAAAAACTAGCAAATAAAATCTGGCAAATGGTGATGAAATGGGATAATTTTGCCAAAGATACCATTGGTAAGCAATTAGTACGTGCAGCAGATAGTATCGGAGCTAATATTGCAGAAGGTAGAGGTCGTTATAACTATCAAGACAATAGACGCTTTGTTAAAATAGCAAGAGGTTCCATGAATGAAACTATTCATTGGATGAGACTCGCGTATGCTCGTAATCTGCTCACACAGGAACAAGTAATAATTTTGAAACCCATAGTTGATGAATTATATCCTAAGCTCAATGCATACTTAAATTCCATCGGAAATCGTAATGGCTAATTCTTTATAAGATAATCATTTTAACTTTACCCTTTACCCTTTACCCTTTACCCTTTACCCTTTACCCTTTACCCTTTACCTTTTTTTCAAATCATGCGATTACAATTACCGATTCACAATCAAAAGACTCCACAATTTTTAACTCCAGCGACTATAGGTGTTTTAGTAATACTTTATGCTCCTATTTTGTTGTATTGGTGGGATGGATGGCTCAAAAAAAGCATTAGTACAGAACATGAATATTTTAGCCACGGTTTGATTGGTTTACCATTTGCTGCTTACCTGTGTTGGAGTAATCGCAAAAAGTGGCAAAGACTCCCAGATTATAGCCATCCTCTAGGTGGTATTTTATTGTTAATAGGTGGAGTTTTTTATCTTAGCGGTGTTAGCGAATGGGTTAACCTTTCTTTGCCAATTATTTTGGCTGGATTATGTTTGTGGTTTAAAGGAATTCCGGGGTTAAAATTACAAGGATTTCCCTTAATTTTAGTTTTGTTAGCAACTCCCACAGCAGTACCTTATTTAATTGCTCCCTATACCTTTCCTCTGCAAAGCTTTATTGCAGGAACTGCTGGCTTTATACTTAACCAGTTTGGTATGGATGTAACTGTCAATAACATTAACATCTACGTAGGTGGAAGAATTGTAGAAGTTGCACCCTATTGCGCGGGGCTAAAAATGCTGTTTACTACCCTCTATGTAGGCTTGATTCTGCTTTACTGGACGGGTGCTTTATCAAACCGTCGCCAAACCATGACATTTTTATCTGTTGCTGTTACTATCAGCGTTGTGGCTAATATAATTCGCAACACTTTACTTACCTTTTTTCATGGTACTGGACAAGAAGCAGCTTTTAAATGGCTGCATGAAGGTTGGGGAGGAGACCTTTATTCTGCTTTAATGCTACTGTTGTTAGTGCCTGTACTTAATTGGATCGATGGGTATTTTGCAGCACCACCAGTAAATAGGTCAGAAAACTCGACTTTTATCAGTAAAAATTCTGAGCTAAAGGGTGATTCATTAGATTAAAATTTTAATTGAATATCCCATGTTTCACCGATGACTTCCTTTTCTAAATTTTTGAAGGAAAGCCAATTTACTAGAATAGCAGCACTTGTCTTGCTGCTAATACTTTTAGGTATAGGAGCTATTCCAGGATACCTAAAAGGACGATGGCAATGGCAAGAACCCCCACCTGTAGTTAAACTCAAGGAAATTAAAAGTTTGCGTAAAACAGGGTTAAAACTTCCTGGTTGGCAAACTCTGGAACAAAGAGAGCAAAATATCGGCGAACATAAGTGGTCATTCCAGGTAATCCAACAGCAAAGTGAAACAACTCAGGTACTTGTGTTATTGATGCCACAAAATGGTCCACGGGATCAACCCGCAGTAGAATGGACAGATATTGACAGTTTTTGGCGGTGGAAAGTAGCACAATATCGTCCCGTTGAATTTACTGTTAAAGGTTTACCAGGTTCGGGGAGGAATTCTCCAACCAAAGTAAAAGCAAGGTTCTTTAGAGGAGTCAGCAAGCAGCAAACCTTTGCCGTCCTACAGTGGTATGCATTGCCAAATGGTGGTAATCCGTCACCTTTGAATTGGTTCTTGGCAGATCAACGGGCACAATGGCGTCAACAACGAGTTCCTTGGGTCGCTGTTAGTATTATTCTACCAATGGAACCTTTGGGACAAGTAGAAAAATACTGGGATGATATTCAGTCTGTAGGTAAAGCGGTACAAGGTGCATTGATGGAAATTTTTCAATAGGAATCCGGTTTTATTTTTGTTGGCGTAGCCGTCTATGCGCTTATAAAATTAGTTAGGCATTGCTGAATTGGAATATGAATTTACAAAATACACCTCACCACGCCACTTGCTACAACGCGCTTAACCATAGCCCAGCAGTGGTTCCCCTTCCCCTCTCCGCGAGTTCGGAGAGGGGTGTCCGTAGGACGGGGTGAGGTTTTTATTTCAGATTCATAGCTATATTCAGCAATGACTTTAGTCTAACGCACTATCAGCGTAACCCAACAAAAAAGCCCTTGATGTTGGGTTTCCTGATGTCAACCCAACCTACAATATTCCTTAACCGAGCAGTATTGGAACCTCACCCCCAACCCCTCTCCTTACTATAGACACGGAGTGGCTTCCCGCAGGGTAGGAGAGGGGTGCCGTTAGGTGGGGTGAAGTTTTATATTTAATTTGAACCACTTTCCTCCGTAGTTGGTAATGGGTAAGTACTATTACTTATTTCCCAATCACCAATTACCAATTACCAATTACCAATTACCAATCACCAATTACCAATTACCAATTACTTTTGGCTATTTAGTATGACTCCCAGTTTTCATATACGTGTATTTAGCACCTTGTGTTGCAGTCTTCAAGTAGGCGTATTTTTGGCAACGGGGGTTCAGCCTGTTGTTGCTCAATCTTTACCAATCCAAGAATTATTACCCGCACAATCTCCAGAATTATTACCCGCACAACCTCCCACTCCTCCCCCCGATGCTGATGTTTTTCCTGGGAGTAGCACTGGAGGTATATCTCCCCTATTCAACCGCTACATTCTTGGTCCTGGAGATGGATTAGGGGTTCAGGTACAACGTCCTCCTGGTCCTTACCGTTTGGGTGAAGGAGATGGAATTAGCGTTGCGGTGCAGCGGTTTCCAGATTTGAGTTTTCAAGCGGGGATTAATCCAGAAGGTAACATTGTGGTGCCACTATTGGGAACAGTATCTTTACAGGGCTTAACTTTAAAACAAGCAGAAGACAAAATTCGCTTATTGCTCAATCGTTACGTAGTCGATCCCATTGTAGTATTATCGCTAGTAGGGCAACGTCCAGATTTAAGCTTTCAAGCGGGGATTAATCCAGAAGGTAATATCTTAGTACCAAGAGTGGGAACGATCTCCTTACAAGGCTTAACTGTACAAGAAGCACAAGAAAAAATTCGCTTGAGCTTAAGCCGCATTTTAGTAGATCCCGTGGTAGTAGTATCCCTAATATCACCGCGACCTGTGAGAATCACCATCAGTGGAGAAATTACTCGACCAGGTATTTATCCCATTGGTTCCCAAACACCAAGGATTACAGAAGCATTATTGTTAGCAGGTGGTTCTAGTATGATGGCAGACCTGCGGCAAGTGCAAGTACGTAGGCAGTTAGTTGATGGTTCTGTTATTTCCCAAACTATTGACCTTTACACACCCCTACAAAATGGTGGTTCCCCCCCAGAATTACGCCTCCAGGATGGAGATGCCATTATTGTCCCCCGTCGCGAACTTGGCAATAATGACGATTACGATCGCAATTTGGTAGCACGTTCATCTTTAGCAGTATCCCAGATTCGAGTCCGGGTATTAAATAATGCTGTGGGAGGACTTTCGACTGTAGTTTTACCTAACGGTAGCAACTTTATAGATGCACTGTCTGGTGTGAGTACAAACAATGCCAAATTACGGAGCATAGCCTTAATTCGTTTCGATCCGGAAAGGGGTAGAGCTATTACCCAAAAGTTGGATGCCAAAAAAGCACTAGCAGGGGATGCATCTCAAAATGTGGCGTTGCAAGACAATGATGTGATTGTGATTGGTGCTACTCTTATTGGTAGAATTACTAGAGCTATTAATAACATTTTACGCCCTTTCTTTGATGTTCGTACCTTTCTCCGCTTCTTTGATGATTTTAGGTAGTCTTCATTAATGATGGTAGACTATCACTGTGACTAATCAGTTATCAGCATCATGAATCCTCAACTCAAATATATCCTTCGTTGCACTTTGTGTGGAAGAGAATATACACCAGATCCTTTCCGCTTATACTGTGATGAGGAGCATGAGCCATCCCTTCTACGTGCTGTTTATAGTCATAAAAAGCTGGAAATAAAAGAGAATCTTCCGGGTTTATTTCGATTTATTGATTGGCTACCCGTTGAGCGATACTTAGATGCAAAAGGGAGACCTATCACCTATCAAAGCAAAAATCTTGGTCACCATTTGGGATTAGATAATCTTTTTATCAGTTTTAATGGTTACTGGCCAGAGCGAGATGCCCGTATTTTTACTTGTTCTTTTAAAGAATTAGAAGCTTTCTCTGTTCTTGCTAGAGTACCAAAAAATAATCAAAAAACCCTTGTAGTTGCTTCCGCAGGAAATACTGGTAGAGCTTTTGCTAATATTTGTTCCCAGCATCAAATCCCTTTATATTTGGTGATTCCAGAGCAAAGTTTATCTGCTATGTGGTCAAAGGACGGTTTTGATCCTTGTGTTCGTCTGATTGTTGTCGGTGGAAATGGTGACTACTTTGATGCTATTCGTCTGGCAAAAATCATCAGTCAGTTAGACGGTTTCTTCCCTGAAGGAGGAGCAGCAAATGTCGCCAGACGGGATGGAATGGGGTTACCAGTTGTAGATGCTGTGGTCACAATCAGGGAAATTCCCGATCACTACTTCCAAGCAGTGGGTTCCGGTACAGGGGGTATTTCAGCTTACGAAGCAAATCTCAGATTTTTAGAAGATGGGCGATTTGGGAACAAAAAGATGAAGCTTAACTTAGCACAAAATATACCTTTCACACCCATAACCGATGCTTGGAAATCCGGTAGTCGAGAAATTACCTATCTGAGTGAAATTGAAGCAAAAGAACGCATTAATAAAGCTTGTGCGAAGGTACTGACCAACCGAAATCCTGCTTACTCTCTTGCGGGAGGGGTTTATGAAGCATTAGTTGATACTCATGGAGAAATGTATGGTGTGACTAATTCCGAATCAGAGAAAACAAGGGTTTTATTTGAGGAATTGGAAGGAATAGATATTAGTCCTGCTTCCGGTGTTGCTACTGCTGCTTTAATTCAAGCAGTTGAAGCTGGAAAGATTGGTAAAAAGGAATCCATTTTACTCAATATTACCAGTGGAGGCTATAAACGTATGCGCCAAGATTATACTTTAAATTACCTCAAACCTGATTTAGTTTTTACACCACAAGAGATAGAAACTGATTTGGTGAAAGAGAGGATCGATAATTGAACGGGGTTATTTCATAACTAAAAAGCGATAAGATATGCTCTAAACCAAAGAAAAATTACTCTTTCGTTTGGTAATAATGTGAAGAACACAATTTTTCCGACTTGATGGTTTTTAATGCCTAAATTACGCCCATATACACCCATAGATGATGATTTAAAATGAACACTTCCTCGATCTGTAGCTATAACGAATGGGATCCCCTCGAAGAAATAATTGTTGGAACTATTGACGGGGTTACAGCACCTGTTTTAACTCATGACATGAAGACCTTCATCCGCAAGGACTACTGGAACTTCTATCAGCAGTACGGCGGACAGTCCTACCCCACAGAATTGGTCAAGAAGGCTGCAAAAGCTCTCGACAATCTTCAAGAAGTGCTCGAAGGAGAAGGCGTCATTGTACGACGACCAGAACCTGTTGATTATGCCCATCATATCTTTAAAACACCTTATTTTAAATCAGCGGGATTCTTCAATGCTGATGTGAGGGATGTCTTGCTTGTCGTAGGGGACGAAATCATTGAAGCACCCATGTCACAGCGATGTCGCTATTTCGAGTTCTTACGCTATCGCCCCTTAATCCAAGAATACTTCGGGCAGGGGGCACGCTGGACAGCAGCTCCCAAGCCCAAGATGTCTGATGACCTCTACGATTGGGACTATCCTGAAGAGGATATGGCCTTTTTCCGTGGGGAGTCTGGTGTACCAGATACCGTTGGTCCTTTGAATGGACGCTTTATTACCACCGAGTCAGAGCCTTGCTTCGATGCGGCTGATTTCACGCGCTTCGGCAGAGACATCTTAGCCCAGAGGAGCCACGTTACCAATGATTTGGGAATTCAGTGGATGCAGAGACATCTTGGGTCGGAATACAGAGTTCACACGGTCAAGTTCCGCGATCCAGGTCCTATACACATGGATGCGACTTGGGTTCCCATCGGCGAAGGACGTGTCTTGTCTTGTCCAGACCGTCCGTGCATCTCACCGGATATCCTAGAGATGTTTAATAAGGGGGGATGGGAGATCCTTTATCCTCCAAGGGGCGTAGCAAACGCTGAATTTCATATGTCCAGCCGTTGGCTTTCCATGAATATTCTGATGATTGATGAGAAGCGAGTGGTTGTTGACAAGAGTGAGGAACCAACGATCAAGTTTTTTAAAGAGATAGGCTTAAAGCCAATTTTAGTGGACTTTAAAGACCATTATGTTTTTGGTGGCGGGCTTCATTGCTCAACTTGCGATGTGCGCAGGCGTGGTATGTTGAAGTCATACTTCTAAGTTTTGACATCCAACTAAATTCACTTTAATTATAAAAGAAAGAAGCCTTTAAATGACAATCTCACAACCCAGCCAGCCCGAGAGGGCTTTTAAATACTTTGATTTGTATGGCTCAATGCGATCGCACAAAGTCATGTTAGAAGACATGGTGAGGATGGAAGCATATCACTCGGCTATATTCAAAAACAAGTCAGAAATGATCGCGGACAAGGTTGTCCTTGATGTGGGCACAGGTACTGGTGTATTGGCTGTTTGGGCAGCTAAGGCAGGTGCCAAACGCGTTTATGCGGTGGATGCCAGTAATGCGGCTGAACTTGCTAAGCGGTTGGTTCGGGTGTCAAACCTGTCAGATATAGTGACAGTTCTCCACTCGAAAGTTGAAGACATTGAGATCCCTGAGCCAGTTGATGTGATCGTCAGTGAGTGGATGGGTAGCCTTTTACTCAAAGAATCGATGTTTGACAGTGTGGCTTATGCTCGTGACAAATGGCTAAAGCCAGGAGGGTTGATGTTGCCTTCTCATGCAACCATTCTGCTTGGGTTGTACGCGCCGACTAGCGACCAAGATCACACCCATTTTATCAGAGCTAAGTTTGCAAAAGAGATGGCACAATGGAACGAAACGGTGACTAATCTTCAACGTCTTGATGTGGACTACTCCAGTTTTACTTCGGAGCTGGAGCAGGACTTGTCAGACCACTTTTTTCAGAACGCGATTCGCGTCAACTACTTGTCCCCAGATAATCTCGCCTCAGATCCACAGCGAGTGCTTGAGTTTGACTGTGCAACTGTCGATCCTACCGCACTCTTCCAGTTCAGCAAAGATTTTCAGTTTACTGTAA
The DNA here is from genome assembly GCA_030065825.1 of Nostocaceae cyanobacterium. Lineage (GTDB taxonomy): Bacteria > Cyanobacteriota > Cyanobacteriia > Cyanobacteriales > Nostocaceae > JASJCY01. Next base: position 14,611 of record JASJCY010000205.1, read on the forward strand.
GCAAGCACGCTGAAATTAAAGGATTTCTCGGCTGGTTCACCACAGATTTCCCCAACGGAGTGGTTCTGAACACAGGTCCAGGGAACACTTACAACCACTGGGGACAGCAACTATACCCACTGAAACAGAGCTTCAAGGTGGCACCAGGGGAAAAGGTGGTGGGGACAGTCACTGTTCATCGACACCACGAGGAGTCGCGATTGAATGTGGTTGAGTTCAAATACCAAGTTGGTCTAGGTGCACAGCAGACCGCTTCATTCAATATGGGTACTGTAGAACATATGCATAAGGGATCGAAAAGCGTGCTTTTTTCCCACGATCTCTGAGAATTGGGAATGCTGACTAATCTTATAGCGCTTCCTAATCTGCTGAAGTACAAAAGGGCAGGCAAGGATGCCCCGCAGTCGCTACAACGGGGGGTAGACGACGGTCGGGAGGCTTCACTCTCAAAAGAAGCCGCACTCTCAAAAGAAGCCGAGTGACCCTC
>JASJCY010000001.1 GCA_030065825.1 Nostocaceae cyanobacterium
ACTGGCACATTTACCCTAAAACTGTCACATAGTAGTGATTTATCTATAATGCCTATAAATCAAGGAACATAGAGTTTTATTTCAAATTGAAGTATGTGTGCCAGTTACCAGAATTTTGTGACGCTTGCGTAAGTCCTATACTTGACTAACTTGACGACCACTGATGTCTAAATTCCACATTTCTCGCCACATTGTTAGCCAGTGCTGGGGATGGTAAAAAGACCGTTTGACTATCTTTTTAGTTGCAGATGGAAATTGACGTAGTTCTTTTTTTATTAATTCAAATACTCCTACATTTCCCAATAATCTGACAATGCCTAAAACAGAACCAAAAATTGACATCAAAAATCCAGACATAAAAAATAACTTCAATGCTTGGAGTGAAAAAGGCATTTTTAACATTTCTTTTTCATTCAGTCCATCTGTCAGCACAATTCCTACTACTTTCTCTGGGAACATATGGGCATACAAACGAACATTGTAACTACCAAAAGAATTACCCATTAAAATATAAGGAGGTTCGATTCCAGCGAGATTTAAAAGAGTGTCTAATTCTTTCACAATCTCAGAACTACAACGACGTTTATAACTCATGTCACTCCAACCATATCCTGGTCGATCATAAATACAGACACGGGTAATTTTCCCTAATTCTTCAATGAGGAAATAACCATCAATTCCACCCAGACTATGGTCAATCACAACAGTAGGATTTCCCTTTCCTTGGGAATATAAATGTAGACGGTAACCGCCAATATCAATCAGTTGACCTGGCGGTTGCATTCGTTTATTTTCAAAGTAAGTAGCAATCAAATTATAAGTAGTGGTAATTATAAGAAATAACCATTTAAAAGTAATCGACACAAAACTAGGAAGTAGGGATGTAGAAACTACGAATTTTGTCAAATTATTATATCACTGATATTTCTCGGAGATTAAGTAAGTCCGTGCTAATATTTCAACCTATCTTAAGAAGTTTAAATGTAGGGTATGTTGTCGCGTAGCGCAACGCATCACCAACAATTTAAGGTGCGCTACCCCTGAGGGTACGACACCCTAGATCAAATTTATATTTTTTCATATACATTGAATTTTTTTCCCCGACTTACCCAATAGGTGAAAGCCTGGGCAATGCTACGTCTCTACCCATACCCCTTAAATTGGAGGGGATACAAAAATTTAACAATATGATTGTTGTGTTACCCCTATATTGGATTATAATATAACTAACGTTCGATATAAAAAATATGCCCAAAATTGTAGATCGGGAACAATATCGTCAGGAGTTGCTGTGGAAGTGCTTTGATTTATTTGCCCAGAAAGGCTACTCTGCGATCGCCATGCGAGAGATTGCCAAGGGTATAGGGGTTTCCACGGGAACGCTATATCATTACTTTCCTAGTAAGGAAGCTTTATTCTTGCAGTTAGTGGAAGAACAGACACAGGAGGACATCCTTATCTTTCTAGCAGAAGCTGGTAGTCCGGAAACATTACCTGAGAAAATCAAAGCCTTGATGAATTTTGTTGCCAAGTACGAAGACTACTTTATCAAACAACTTCTACTCTGGTTTGATTTCTTCCAACAGCAAGAACGGACTGAACTGTTGAATAACCAAACTCTGAAAAAAGCTTGGAAACAAACAAAACAGGTACTCTCAGACTACTTACAAATTGAAGATGAAGCAATAATTACTTTCATCTGTAATGTATTAAATGGCTTGATAATGGGACGGATGTTTGAGGGGGAAACGGTTTCCTATGCACAGCAGGAAGAGTTGTTAATAAAAATGTTGACTAGCTTGAATATGGGGAGTGTAGACAGGTAGTGGCTAGTCTAGGACAATCCCTTATGTTTATCATACCAATTCGTAATAGTCTGCGCCAAGGCTTACACCTACGTAATACTCACCAAGTACGATAAGCAAGCTAGGTAATTAAGAAAACCAGATGATAACTGATAACTGAAATGACTTTGCAATTATTTTCTAAACCTATTAATCCCTGGTTGTTGGGCTTGATGGTTACATCTGTGGGAGTCACAGGCACAATTGCTGTTTACGGAATCTCCAAATATGGCTTATTACCCCAGTCTGCACCCACAACTATAGCAGCCCTACCAGAAGTTAAAAAAGTGACTGCCCTTGGTAGGTTGGAACCAGCAGGGGAAGTTATTAGCCTCTCTGCACCTCTGGCTTTGGATGGCGATCGCATTACCAAATTACTGGTGAAGGAAGGGGAAAAAGTCAAAACCGGACAGGTGGTGGCGATTTTAGACTCTCAGCAACGCCTACAAGACGCTTTAGCACAGGCAAAAGAACAGGTGAGGATGGCAGAGGCTAAACTAAGCCAAGTCAAAGCTGGGGCGAAATTGGGGGCAATTCAAGCACAGCAAGCAACTATTGCTCGTTTAGCGGTGGAAAAAACTACGGAGATTGAGGCACAAAAAGCTGCGATCGCTCGTTTGCAAGGGGAACTGAATACGGAAATTGCGGCTCAAACAGCCACTATAGGACGTTTACAGGCAGAATTGAGCAATGCCACCATGGAATACCAACGCCATCAAAGATTGTTTCAACAGGGGGCAATTTCTGCATCTTTACGGGACAGCAAACGCTTGACTTTACAAACAACAGCCAAACAACTCCAGTCAGCACAAGCTAACCTGAAACGGATTCAATCATCCAAACAACAGCAAATTGCTGAAGCCAAAGCCAATCTCAAACGCATCCAATCATCGAGAACGGAACAACTAAATGTGGCAAAAGCTACTCTCAACCAAATTTCTGAGGTGCGTCCAGTGGATGTGCAAGTGGCGCAAACTGAGGTGGATAATGCGATCGCAGCGGTGAAGCAAGCAAAAACGAATCTAGAACAAGCTTATATCCGCTCACCAATCCCGGGACAAATCCTTAAGATTCACTCCCGAGTAGGGGAAAAAATTGCGGATGCAGGTATTGCTGAAATTGGACAAACTCAACATATGGTTGTGGTAGCGGAGGTTTATCAAACTGATATTGGTAAAGTTAGGCTAGGACAACAAGCAGTAATTACTGGTCAAGCTTTCTCCGGAAAAATACGGGGAAAGGTACAACATATTGGTTTACAAGTTAACCGTCAAAATGTGTTCAGCAACCAACCAGGAGAAAACTTGGATCAGCGAGTAATTGAGGTCAAAATCGCCATTAATCCAGAAGATTGTCCGCGAGTGGCTGGTTTGACTAACCTGCAAGTACAAACAGCAATCACATTGTAATTTTTGTTTGATTTTATTTATAACGAATGTCTGATATAAAAGGAACTTTACCCATGGTTTCAGGAGTTTATTTACTACTTTGCATTCTCGGCTTTGTCCTACCATACTCCCAATTTGTTCCTTTCCTGTGGGAGAATGGTTTAAATGTGCAATTGTTTGCACAACAGCTATTTATTAACCGCATTTCTGCCTTTTTTGCCATGGATGTGGCTGTTTCTTCCTTAGTTCTATGGACATTTGTATTTTGGGAAGGAACGCGCTTGAAGATGGGATTTCTCTGGGTGTATGTGGTTAGCAATCTTCTGGTTGGTGTTTCTTTTGCACTACCCTTATTTCTCCTCATGCGACAGCGTCAAGGGGAATTTAGAATGAAGAATGAAGAATTAAGAATGAAGAATTTAGAATTAAGAATTAAGAATGAAGAATTTAGAATTTAGAATTAAGAATGAAGAATTTAGAATTTAGAATTAAGAATGAAGAATGAAGAATGAAGAATGAAGAATGAAGAATGAAGAATGAAGAATGAAGAATGAAGAATGAAGAATGAAGAATGAAGAATGAAGAATGAAGAATGAAGAATGAAGAATTTAGAATTATTACCACATCGATGTAAGCATAGCCTACTTACAGAAGCCACTCCGTGTCTACGGTGTAGGGTATCCACACGGCTTGTATCCAGTCTATTTTTGGTCAATTAGAGTTGGATTAATTTATAACGAACATTCGATTAACTTTATGCCAGGAGTGCCAAAATGCTTCCTAAATTCTTTCGTCGAACCCCCTTAGCATGGCTACAACTAAACAAGGAAAAAATGCGGTTAGTGGTGGCGTTAGCGGGAATTGCCTTTGCCGATATGTTAATGTTTGTACAGTTGGGATTATTAGATTCATTATTTGATAGCGCTACCCAAGCACACCAAAACTTGCAAGCAGATTTAGTTTTAATTAATCCCAAATTTCAAACCCTGTTCTATGTCAAAAGTTTTCCCAGGGAGAGATTACAACAGACTTTGGCATATACAGGTGTCGAATCTGTGCGTCCTTTGTACATAGATATTGCCCAATGGCAAAATCCTAAAAATCGCCTCAGTCGGGGGATTTTGGTGTGGGGAATCGATCCAGCAAACCCACCATTTAATTTCCCAGAGGTTAATCAAAAACTGGATGAATTGAAACTGCTCAACAGAGTAATTTTTGACCGTGCTTCTCGTCCAGAATACGGAGAAATTCCCCAGTTATTCGAGCAACAGGGCATCGTAGAAGCGGAAGTAAATAAGCACAATATCCGCACAGTAGGTTTGTTTACATTGGGAGCTTCCTTTGGTGCCGATGGCAACATTATTACCAGTGATTCTACGTTTTTAACCCTATTTCCGAACCGCAAACCAAATCAGATAGAAGTAGGTTTGATTCAACTCCAACCCAATGCCAATGTAGAAGCGGTGCGATCGCAACTGCAAGCAAATTTACCCAATGATGTGAAAGTTTTAACCCCCAAGGAATTTGCCCAAATTGAAATTGATTATTGGGGCAATCAAGGCATTGGATTTATCTTTGGTTTGGGGGTAGCGGTGGGATTTATTGTCGGTATTGTCATTGTGTATCAAATTCTCTACTCTGACGTGTCAGAACACTTACCAGAATACGCTACCCTCAAAGCCATGGGATATAGCGATCGCTATTTAATGGTGATGTTGATGCAAGAAAGTCTTTTATTGGCAGCGTTAGGGTTTATACCTGGTGTAGCCCTGTCTATGGGTTTATATCAAATGACCTATGCAGCAACTTTATTACCCATTGCTATGAAGCTCAATCGGGCTATATTTGTCCTGATTTTAACTATTACCATGTGTAGTATTTCGGGACTGATTGCCATGCGCAAACTCCGTAGTGCTGACCCCGCAGATATGTTTTAGGAGTGATGGGATGATGAAGTAATAAGTAATAAGTAATAAGGAATCAAGAATCAAGAATCAGAAATCAGAAATCAGTAATCAGTAATCAAGAATCAGAAATCAGAAATCAGTAATCAGTAATCATTAATAAGTAATAAGTAATAAGTAATGAGGAATCAAGAATCAGGAATCAGGAATCAGGAATCAAGAATCAGGAATCAGTAATAAGTAATAAGTAATAAGTAATAAGTAATGAGGAATCAAGAATCAGGAATCAGGAATCAGGAATCAGGAATCAGGAACTAGGAATCAGTAATGAGGAATCAGGAATCAGTAATCAGGAACCAGGAATCAGGAATCAAGAATAAGTAATGAGGAACCAGTAATCAGGAATCAGTAATCAGGAACCAGGAATCAAGAATAAGTAATAAGTAATGAGGAATCAAGAATAAGTAATAAGTAATGAGGAATAAGTAATAAGTAATGAGGAATCAAGAATAAGTAATAAGTAATGAGGAACCAGGAATCAGGAATCAAGAATCAGGAATCAGGAATCAATAACCAGGAATGAGGAATCAAGAATCAGAAATCAGGAATGAGGAATTAGGAATGAGGAATCAAGAATCAGTAATCAGGAACCAGGAATCAAGAATAAGTAATAAGTAATAAGTAATAAGTAATAAGTAATAATGAGGAACCAGTAATCAGGAATCAGTAATCAGGAACCAGGAATCAAGAATAAGTAATAAGTAATGAGGAATCAGGAATGAGGAACCAGGAATCAGGAATCAAGAATGAGGAATCAGTAATGAGGAATCAAGAATGAGGAATCAGTAATGAGGAATCAGTAATGAGGAATGAGGAATGAGGAATGAGGAATGAGGAATGAGGAATCAAGAATCAGGAATAAGTAATCAGGAACCAGAAATGAGGAATAAGTGATAAGTAACAAGTAATTAGGAATTAGGAATAAGTAATCAGGAATAAGTAATCAGGAATAAGTAATCAGGAATAAGTAATAAGTAATAAGTAATAAGTAATCAGGAATAAGTAATAAGTAATAAAGAATTAAATCTCCTCGCTATGAATGGAATAAACAAGTCAAATCCTCTTCCCTTCAGCCCCTTCTACCTTCTGCCTACTGCCTTGAAAGAAGTGATGATGTAATGGCGTAAAATGTTAATTAGCAATCCAAAATCCAAAATCACTAACGGATTATCTGTTTTTCAAAATCTAAAATTCAAATTCCTATGAACACAGTTATATCTATCAAAAATCTCAACCACTGCTTTGGTACAGGACAACTGCGTAAACAAGTTTTATTTGACATTAACTTGGAGATTAAAGCAGGAGAAATCGTCATTTTAACAGGTCCTTCCGGTTCGGGAAAAACAACTCTGTTAACTCTCATGGGTGGATTACGTTCAGCTCAATCAGGCAGTTTGCAGATTTTAGGGCAAGAAATGTGCGGTGCAAATAAGCGACAACTGACAGAAATTCGTCGGCAAATTGGCTACATTTTCCAAGCACATAATCTCATGGCATTTTTAACAGCCAAACAAAATGTACGTATGTCCCTAGAATTACATGACCAGATGTTAGCAGGAGATTTAGATGCTCAAGTAATCGCTATTTTAGAAGAAGTTGGTTTGGGCGATCGCGTCGATTATTATCCCGAAAAGCTTTCCGGAGGACAAAGACAAAGAGTCGCAATTGCTAGGGCTTTAGTCAGTCATCCCAAAATCGTTTTAGCAGACGAACCCACCGCTGCACTCGATAAAAAATCAGGACGGGATGTGGTGGAACTAATGTACCAACTAGCAAAAGAGCAAGGTTGTACCATCTTACTAGTTACCCATGATAACAGAATCTTAGATATAGGCGATCGCATTATCTATATGGAAGATGGTTGTCTCAAATCTCTAACAGCAACAATAGACCTCTCCGGAAATTAAATATGCGTTGTCCAAAACCGTTTTTCCAGACGTTGCATTGCAACGTCTCTACATTCTTTTTCACCAGATGTCTAATTAATTAGCCACCTTCCTTCTTCTCCAAATATTGCTGATGTTCCTCGGATGCTAACCAATAGGTGGAAGCTGGCTTAATTTCCGTCACAACTGGCTTTTCATACCTACCAGATACTTGTAATTGTTGCTTGGAACTTCTAGCTGTAGCTTCCTGTTCAGGAGTGTGATAAAAAATGACTGAGCGATATTGTTCCCCTCTATCTGCACCTTGACGATTTAAACTAGTGGGGTCATGAATTTGCCAAAATACTGTTAGTAATTCATCATAACTCAGCACACAGGGGTCATACTCCACCTGTGCTACCTCAGCATGTCCCGTAATCCTGGCAGCAACATCCAAATAGCAGGGATTTTCAAAATGTCCTCCCATATATCCTACAGAAGTAGAGACAACACCCTTAACTCGACGAAAAGCTGCTTCTACTCCCCAAAAACATCCACCACCAAAGGTTGCTTTTTCCATAGTCACAGTACAATTTCCCTGTGTTTCCTCAAATCAATTCGCTAACCATAAAGCCAGATTACGCACATAGATTTTAATATCTTCTAAAGCACTCGGCTGATTTTTCACCCCATTTCCTGGGGGTTCATCTACAAAACTGGGACACCCCTTGCTAGTATCCCAATTGTAATCTAGAAAATGATGAAAACTAGAGTTAGCAACTGCTCGTCCTAACATATTACCCTGTGAATCTTGGTAATGTTCCATCGCTACCACCAGATTAAAATCACGACCAGTAACTAAACTTTTACCCACAGCAATCACCCGTGCATTCTTATCCCCCGCACGCACTCCTATTCCTCCTTCATGGGGATGACTGGGAAAATATTCAATCATTCCCGAAGCTGAATGGGGATTTTTCAGCAATTCATGCACAGGTTCCACAGGGGTAATTTTTTGATAGTCCCCGTTAGCACCAGAATGGTAATTAGGAAAAGAAATATAAGTAGTATATGGGTCATCAGGACAACAACGAGACTCATCAGGGTCAGGGTTTCTACTGTGAAAATAATGGACATCCCCGATGTCAACAATTCCACACATCGAACAACCCATATCCTGATGGTCGCGAGTGGTGAGTATACCCCCACCCCGTTGACGAAAAGCGTTAATACCTGCACGGTCTTTATCACTTAACCCATCACCCACATCCAAAGCAAACAACCACAATTGATCAAAGTCCGATTGGTCAAGACTGCTTAAAATTGGGTCATTCCCTTCAACATCCGTGAGGCGATCACGCGCTGTCACTTCACATAATCGCTGTCCTGTTTCATCTTGCACAGATGACAGATATTCCTGTAGTAGCGAAAATCGCTGGATACTCCAGTCATCTTCCGTTGTGGGAATAGTAGTTTGCAACAAAATGCGAATGGGTTGCACCATGGTTTTAGTAAAGAATAGGCAGATATTCAAACTTTAGCAGCAACGGTCGTTGAGAGACTCAAATTCAACCGTTTTAACATGGCTTCTCGTCCCTGCATCGCCAAGGTATCATCTAAGGGTGATAAACTAATCTCCTGTTGATACTTTAGCTGCAAAGCCGTTTTAATCAACCAATCAGCCACAAAAGGATTTTTGGGTAATAGCGGACCATGGGAATAAGTGGCGATCGCATTTTGATAAAAAGCCCCTTCTGTACCATCTTCCCCATTATTACCCAAACCGTACACTACTTTTCCTAGGGCTTCTACTTTTCCTAACCGAGTACGTCCACCGTGGTTTTCAAAGCCAATTAAGTAAGGAGTAGCACCATCCAACATTTCTTTTAGTTCCTTCGCTAAACGAGAAGCAGTAACTTCAATTACTAAATTACCAATACAACGTCGAGTATTTTCCCCAGGATGCACAGAAACTAAATCCAAGATTCCCAACCCTTCAATACGCTGTCCTAATCCTGGTTCATAGTAATGTCCTAAAAGTTGGGGAGAACCGCAGGTAAATACTCCAGGAGTACCATTTTCTAACTTCTCCCGCATTGCTTCCGCTTTTGCACCTTGTAAATCCCGCATGACAATTTCTTGCTGACGGTCTTGTGCCCCACCACCAACTATTACATCCACTCCACGGATATCAGTATCGGTAGCATTTTGGTCTAGGGGAATAATGTTAACATTAAATCCACGCCATAGACTACGACGTTCAATCACGATCACATTTCCGCGATCGCCATAGGTACTCATTAACCTCGGATATAGCCAGCCAATATTTAATTCCAACTGTTGATTAGTCATAAGTCTCCAAAGCAATTAAAAATTAAAAATTAAAAATTAAAAATTGGTAACTCCCAACTCCAAAATCTCAACTCCAAAATCCAAACTCTTAACTCCTAAAACAATTAAAAATTAAAAATTAAAAATTGGTAACTCCAAACTCCAAACTCCAAACTCCAAACTCCTAATTCCAAACTCCAAACTCCTAATTCCTAATTTTTAATTCCAAACTCCTAATTCATAACTCCAAACTCCAAACTCCAAACTCCAAACTCCTAATTCCAAACTCCTAATTCCTAATTCCTAATTCCTAATTCCTAATTCCTAATTCCTAATTCCAAACTCCAAACTCCTAATTCATAACTCCTAACTTCAAACTCCTAACTCCCAAGTCCTAACTCCTCCTTCCTCACTTTTCCTATCTATGGTCGTAAAATCCGGTGCATATCTAGAGATGGTGGTTTAATTTTTGTTTGGGTAAGCATATCGTGAATTTGTCCCCGATGGTGGGTTTGATGATTAAAAAGGTGCGTCAGTAATAAATTTACCGGGTCAGTATAAAGATTTCCTTGGTTATTGACGTAAGAAATTTCACTATTGATGAAACTCTGACTTAAATTGGACATAAAAGTTTCAATCGCTGCATCTTCTATGACACGCACCTCCCACAATTTCTCAAAGTCATCATAGAGGATAACATCAAGTCCGGTGGATGGCATTTCTTTACCCCTGAAGCGTCCCATCCAGATGCGATCGCCTAACATAATATGGTTGAGGGTTCCGTGAATACTCTTGAAAAAGGCTGGTCTAGTAAATTTGCGTTCCGCATCTGTAAGCTGGGATATGGCTTCATAAAGCTTGCGGTTAGCTAGGGTATTATAGCGTGCAAGCATTTGGAAATGTTGGATAAACATATTTTTGGGAGAGTGCGATTACCTAGACTAAGCTGTTTTCATAATATTGTTACAGCCAAAGTTCTATAGAAAAGCAAATATAAGTAAGTCAACCTTAAAGAACATAAAATAGACCTCACCCCGTCCTAACGGACACCCCTCTCCTACCCTCTCCTTTTCCCCCTCTCCTTTTCCCCCTCTCCCATTGGGAGAGGGGTTAGGGGTGAGGGGTTGGGGGTGAGGTTTTACGTTTAATTTGGTTAATATAATTATGGTTTTTAAGTATAATAATATTTTTTAACTCTTTTGAACTATAGTTAATCACTTTGAGAATGTTAAACCAAATAAATGGATTCAGAGATATCTCTTCAGAAAACCCAATTCAAGAAATTTGGAAACTACTAAGATACTTTCAATATATTGATTTTACTGTTACTCAACATCGTCGGATACGAGAAATTTCAGATGCAGAATACAACAAACATAAAAAGAATATTGAAAAGCAAGCTAAACAAATAGGTTATTGTATACGTCAAGCAGAGGAATACTTTCAAGTTTCTTCACAAGTTGGTCTTGCAACTCGTCCGAATTTACTTTATTACGGTGCTGTTAGTCTTTCTCGGGCTTTATATTTATTAAAACGAGATGGAAACTATTCTTTTGATGCTCTCAGGAAAAAAGAAAAACACAAACATCATGGTTTAGAACTCTGCGACTCATTTAAGAGTAAGGATATAAAGAATGTAGAAGATTTTTTTAATTCTTTGCAATGTAATGTTTATATCAAACCAGATAAGGATGAGACAAAAAAGATTCCTTCGGGACATTTTGCTTTGTTTTATGAAAGTTTAATACCCTGTGCAATTAAATTTTATGCAAAGAGATATTTTGAGGGAGAAAGCGACGCTTTAGAAACTTACTTACTATATCCTAATTTCAAACAAGCATTAATTAATGATTTATTGAATCAAACAATCAATATATCTAATCTTCTTAAGACGCTACCAGATATATTTTCAGAATTTAAAAATTTAGGATTGACATCGGATTTATGTCAAGGAGAATTAAAACTCGATATAAGAAGTAAGATGACAAATGAGGGATATAGACAAAAAGACTTTAGTAATTTATGTTTTCATTTTACAATCAACAATATTCCTATCCAGCAAAAACAAAAAATGATTGACTTAGTTAAAAAAAATCAACCTAACACTTATATGATTAAGGAATTCGAGGATACTATTTATTTTAGGCTTTTAGAAACAAATTTTATTTTAGACAGAAAGTCTTTTGGTCTTGATGAAAATATACTTAATAAACTGTTTCTTCCACATATGGTCGATGATATTGCTGGAAGAATATTCTATATCTTAAATCCAGAAAATTACATTCAAGAACCAGCAGCCCATTTTGTCATCTTATTTTGCCTAGGAATGCTTTGCAGATACTATCCAGATGTGTGGATTAAAGTAATAGACGAGAATGTTTTAATTGCACAATTTACCGATTCCTTGCTGAACATTATCTATAGAAAATTTCCGAATTTGATATTAGACCAAATGATGTTAACCAAGCATCACGTACATTTATAAATTCCTCAAAAGCAAAAGCCAATATTACTTGAATCAGTATAAACTAGAAATAAAGCTCACAAGAGGTAGATAAACTTATGGTTGAGCAAGTTTTAATCAATGACGATGACTTCTATATCCCAGACGCTAACCAATTAATAACCGAAGATGATACACCTGTCGATAATTTTGCTTCCGATAAACAACAACGGCTGTTAGTCAGTTCTCTTTATAGTTCCTTGCAAAACAAGACTTTTCTTGCAGAGTCTAATATCGGCATTTATTACACCGACTTACAACCACCAATTGTACCTGATATCTTCCTCAGTTTAGACGCACAAATGCCTGAAAATTGCTGGGAGAAACAAAACCGTTGTTATATGGTTTGGCGATTTGGTAAACCCCCAGAGGTTGTAATTGAAATTGTCTCCAATAAACTAGGGAATGAATTGGGAGAAAAACTGAGAATTTATCAACAAATGCGGGTGAGTTATTACATAGTATACGACCCCACCCAACAATTAAGCGAACAAATTCTACGGATTTATGAACTCAGAGGAAGACGTTACTTTGAAACCACAGAAACTTGGTTAGAACAAGTGGGGTTAGGTGTAACAATCTGGGAAGGAGAGTTTGAAAGTAGACAGGATACTTGGCTGCGCTGGTGCTACCAAGATGGTAATATTTTATTCACTGGTGATGAACGCGCACAACAAGCTGAACAACTTTTGGAACAAGAACGTATAGCCAAAGAACAAGCCGAACAACGCGCTCAATTATTGGCTGAACAATTGCGGAATATGGGTATCGATCCAGATACTCTATAAAATAGCTAACACTGATTAACAATTCATATTTTGTATCAGCCTCCACAACCACCTAGGATTTAAATCCCAGGCTAATAGTCAAAGTCATCTAAAGATGACTGGGTAATATGCTGCAAACATTTTTTGATTTCGTATCACCTTTTTAGTCAAATACCGTACTGCTGCGCTTGATGCAAGCTACAGTTAACCCTCTTGTGTCACTCTGGGAAGAGAAAAATAAATGTAGGTTGGGTAGAACGAAGTGAAACCCAACAATACCAAAGTTTTTGGTTGTTGAGTTACTCTACTCTTCGAGAAAGCTTCGCTTACGAGTTGCCTCCCTTTGGTCGTCTACGCTGTCACTCTACCCAACCTACTATTTTCCTTAACTGAACCGTATTGCTTTTTAGTCTACTTTAGTAGACTTAGACTGTTAGCCTTGGAATTAATTCCAAGGCTGATGCAAGAGGTAAACTCAACAGCTGATTAAACCTCAGCTACCACTTGTTCCTGTTCTCTTTCCACAAACCCTTGCACGCGATCGCGATACTCTCTCAATGAATTTTCTGCCCAATCGCGGTTATTGCTGTTAGAATACAAATGGACAACTGGTTCGCTAGCATCTGGTAATATTAATACCCAACTGTCATCATAGGGTTGGCAAATTTTTACCCCATCTCGTAAATCTAAGCATTCCGCTGGGTGGGTGTCTACCAAGTAGCGCATTAATGCCCCTTTAACTCGCCAAGGACAGCGGATTGTATGAGTTTTGTAAATTACCCTGGGTAATTCTGTGCGCACGGAAGCAAGCGATCGCTCTTGGATTGTCAACATTTCAATTAGTTTGGCAATACAGAACATGGAATCAAATCCAGGATGTAGTTGGGGGAAAATAAAGCCAGTCTCCCCGCTACCACCCAAAACCACATTCGGATTCTTCTGTGCAGCTTCCATCAATGCTGTAGGATTTACCTTAGTACGAATTACTTTAGCATCATGACGACGGGCAATTTGTTCCACTGCACTGGATGCATGAACCGGTACTACTACTGCACTGCGGGGATGAGAAGTTAACATCATATCTACCATCAAAGCAGTAAGCATTTCCCCACGGATAGCCATCCCAGATTCATCAACCAAAATCAACTGTTCTCCATTGGCTGATACCTGAACGCCAAAGTTAGCTTTCAGCGCTTCCACCACATGACCAAGTTGATTTAATAATGCTTCCCGCTCTATTGTAGAAACAGCTGTTTTATTGAGGCTAGCATTTAATACTACCGCATCTGCCCCAAATTTATCTAACATTTGGGGTAACACTGCGCCAGATACAGCATAAACATAGTCTATTACCACTTTTGCCCGACTGTTGCGAATCGTTTCAATTTTTAACAATTTCTCAAAAGCAGTGCAGTAGCCGTCAACAGATTGGGTAGGATATGCCACATCACCAATTTCATGAATTTGCGATCGCCGCATATCTTCTTTAAAGTAAGCCCCCTCAATTTTCTTTTCTAGAGCTTTGGAGATATTAATTCCTTTACCATCCATAAACTCAATTAAAATGTAGTCAGGACGGTCTGGGTGTACCCGGATATGGATACCCCCAACTACTGACATGGTAGGTATAACTGTGCGGGTGATGGGAATAGCTGTAGCATCTAGATTTTGCACATCAACACCCACTGACATTAAACCAGCAATAATTGACCGAGTCACCATGCGGGAGATATTGCGTTGATCCCGGGAAACAGCAACTTGAGAACCTGGTTTTAAAGTCGAACCGTAAGCTGCACCCAACTTCACAGCAAATTCTGGGGTAATGTCAATATTTGCTAATCCCTGTACCCCTCGTTGCCCAAATAAATTTCGTTGAGCGATGTTACCCCAAATTAAGTTAATATTGAGAGTAGCTCCCGACTCAATTTTTTTGCTGGGCCATACCCGCACACCAGTGTTAATTTTAGCTTCTTCTCCCACCGTAGACAGGGAACCAACTACAGCTGCTTCTAATACATGTGCGCGACGGTCTACACGAGTTCCACGGGCTATTACACAGGCAAATAACTCAGCTTCTTCTCCAATAATTGCCCCATTCCAAATTATCGGACGCTTGAGATTAGCATCAGCCCCAATTGTCACATTATCACCGATGACCGTTCCGGCTTCAATTTGCACTCTAGCACCAATACGGCAATTATCGCCAATAATCACCGGAGGTTCAATGTTAGCTGTGCGTTCAATATAGGTGTTTTGACCTTTCCACACCCCAGGAGAAACCTCTTGATAAGCAAAATCAAGTTTGACCTTCTGTTCTAGAGCATCATACTGAGCTTCCCGATAAGCATCCAAATGACCGACATCACACCAGTAACCTTGGGCAACGTAACCATACATGGGTTCGTCATTTGACAGCAAGAGGGGAAATAAATCTTTAGAAAAGTCTGATTCAGTATTTTCTGGTAAATAATCTAAAACTTCTGGCTCTAAAATATACGCACCAGTATTAACTGTATCAGAAAAAATTTCACTGGTAGTGGGTTTCTCTAAAAAACGGCGAATGCGATTTTCTTCATCAGTAATTACCACCCCAAACTCAATGGGGTTGGGGACACGAGTCAAAATTAATGTCGCTTTTGATTTTTTTTGTTTATGAAATTCAATCGCTGCTGTCAGGTCAAAATCTGTAATACTATCACCACTAATTACTAAAAATGTGTCATCAAGGAGTTCCGCAATATTTTTAACACATCCTGCGGTTCCCAGGGGCTGATCTTCCTCCACCGCATAGGTTATTTGTACACCAAAATCTCTGCCATCTTGGAAGTAGTCTCGCATCACATCAGGTAAATAATGTAGCGTCGCAATCACTTCCGTAATTTGATGACCTTTGAGAAGATTAATGATATGTTCGGCAATGGGTCGGTTGAGAATGGGAACCATAGGTTTAGGTAAATCGCTAGTTAGCGGACGTAACCTGGTTCCCGAACCCCCTGCCATCAGTACTGCACGCATAAATCCTCCTTATCTGTTTGCAGCAACTGCTGCCTGAAAACCGATGAGATAGGTTTTTTGTTTGATTTTGTCTTTTTCTAGTGTCCTACGGATATTGGATTTTGCGGAACTCCCCCAGAATTTATCTGGTCAAGAGTAGTCAGTGGTGAGTTAGGAGTTAGGGGTTAGGAGTTAGGAGTTATGAGTTGGGAATATCTGGTTGTTCTCAAAGAAGGTAAATTACACTGGAATAGGGAGGATGTATTAATTGACTGGATACCGAAAATTACCCCCAATACTAATTGGGGTGTGTCGGTTGTCAATTGGCAAGCCTCTGTAGCAATACTTAACTTCTAGTTTATCAGTTGCTCACGGAGTTGATGGCAATGACTGATTTGATCATTTTTGGATTGATAGTTGTTTATGTTGGTGGTGTATGGAAATTCTGGAGTGGGTTTGAACGTACCAATTTCAACCGGACTTTCGTTAATCGCCTAAAGTTATCTTTACTATGGCCTGCTTTGTTTATTGCTAATAAATCTTATCGTCGCAATTTTAGAAAGGCGCTTAAAGGTCAACAATGAAGATAGTACAATTAAAATAATATTTTGGTGGGATCTGTTACTAGGTCACTAATTCTCTCACTATTTCCCACAAATCTCCACAAATCGCACAAAAATTACCTAGACCATAAATCATTTACTGTTGAATAGTGGTTGATTGTATACTATCAAAACTATTTTCTGAGATATGAGCGATTTGTGGAAGTTTTGTGTTGCACGTATCTGGTTAATTGGTGGTACCAGTGAAAGTGCGATGTTAGCAGTGGCGATCGCCCAATCTGAGATTCCTTGCACTGTTACTGTCACCACAGAATCAGCGCGATCGCTCTATCCTGACTCTCAATTTTTACAAGTTTGGGTAGGGCATTTAACTGCTGAGACTCTACAACAATTTAGGCAGGAACAGCAAATTGTCGCCATTGTCGATGCATCCCATCCCTATGCTGTGGAAATCTCCCAGATGGCGATCGCATTTGCTGAAGAATACAATCTTCCTTACCTACGCTATGAACGTCCTCTGGGGGAGAGTAGGGAGAGTGGGGAGAGTGGGGAGAGTGGGGAGAGTGGGGAGATTGTTTATTTAGATAGTTTTAATACTCTTGTGGGTAGTAATCATTTGCAAGGTGAAAGGGTGTTGCTAACGGTGGGATATAGACCCTTAAACCTGTTTCTACCTTGGCAAAGGTCTGCAACCCTATTTACGCGGTTACTCCCCTCTTCAACAGCCTTACAGGTGGCTTTCAGGGCAGGTTTTACCCCAGATAGAATCATTTGTTTGCGTCCTCCCATTTCTGCCGACTTAGAAGCGGCTTTGTGGCATCATTGGGACATTTCTGTGGTGGTTACCAAGGCTTCAGGAACTGCTGGAGGAGAGAATGTGAAGCGCAAGCTTGCAGCAAAGTTAGGGATAAAGTTGATAATTATTACTCGTCCACAAGTTAACTATCCGCAGCAAACCAGTGATGTGTCAATGGTGCTGGAGTTTTGTAATCGAAAATAAATTAATAAATTAAGTAAGTATAGGAATCCGGTTTGATTCGTGTTCGCGTAAGCGTGACGCAGTCTTACAGCAGTTTTCATCTATTTGAACCACATTCAGTAGATCACAAAGTTTTTTAGAAGTCTTGCCACATCGATATTTCAGCAAAATACTCTCGCATCGGGAAAGCACGTTTTAATCAGTATTTCAGCCAATAGTGCTAGCTGCTATTGAGCGATCGCTATTAAACTTATGCTGAATACTCCAAAAGTGACGATGGCTGAAACCCTTATTTTTACGTTCATTTCCGAAAGTTTGTGATCTACTGACATTGATCGTAGGGGTTTAGCAATGCGCTTTACCCCTACAGCGTGGTCTATTTACCTGAAAATCGCTGTAATTCTTCGTGAAGATAGGGAACTCTTAACGGGGAACTCTTAACAGAAAATGTACTGAGCTTTTTAAGCGCAAGCGCAGGCTACGCCAACAAAAATCAAATAGGAGTTCTATAGGTGGAAATAAACACAACTATATTACGAAACGCAAATAAAGAGTGAAACCTTTACCAATGACGACCCTAAAAGCGTTCGCTTTATTTATATCTACCTACTTAATAAATTAAAAATGTTTACATAGCAGGCTTTTGTGCCCTTTAAAATGTTTGGTTTATTGACGCCGTTTTGTAATAGGTTCTAAAAGGTAGTTAGAAAAGATGCGGATACCAGATACCAGATTCCAGAGAATATTATGAAGTGGAATTTCACTAAACAAAAAAGACAAAGGTTGCGGTTGTGTTGGATGTTAGTGGTAATTCCTGTTTGCATAATTATGCTGTTTACAGTTCCAGGTTGGAGTCAATCATTAAACAGGGATGTGAAATTGATGCAAAATTCTGCTCAAATAAAATCCAATGAAATAGATGAAAAAGTTGAAAATTTGCTCTCAAAAATGACTTTGTCAGAAAAAGTAGGGCAGATGACACAGATAACCCTGCAAGCAGTTTCTAAAACTGAAGGGAAAGTTGACCAAAAATATGAGGTCGATCTCCAAAAATTACAAGAAGCAATTACGAAATATCATATAGGTTCAATTCTTAATGTTTATAATACTGCCTTAAATTTAGATGAATGGCATCAATTAATTACTCAAATTCAAGATATTGCCACTAAACAAACCCGTATCGGTATTCCTATTATTTATGGTATTGATGCTATTCATGGAGCAAATTATACCCGTGAGGCTACCTTATTTCCTCAGAATATTGCTATGGCAGCTACACGCAATTGGGAACTGGTAAAAAAATCTGCGGAAATTACAGCTTATGAAGTGCGTGCTTCGGGAATACCCTGGAATTTTAACCCTGTGTTAGGTGTGGGACGTAACCCTTTATGGTCTCGAATTTATGAAACTTTTGGGGAAGATACCTATTTAGTTTCAACTATGGGAGAAGCCTATGTTAAAGGTTTAGAAGGAGAGAATAATCAAATTGGTGCAACAGATAAAGTTGCTGGCTGTGTTAAACATTATTTGGGATATAGTTTTCCTTTATCAGGAGGGGACCGCACACCAGCATGGATTCCCGAAAGAATGCTGCGGGATTACTTTTTGCCTCCCTTCCAAAAAGCGATTGACGCTGGTGTGCATACAGTTATGGTCAATTCCTCGGAAATTAATGGGATTCCCGTACATAGCGATCGCTATTTACTGACAGATGTGTTGCGTCAGGAGTTGGGATTTAAAGGGTTTGTTGTTAGTGACTGGGAGGATGTCAAAAATCTTTATAATCGTGATCGAGTTGCCTCATCACCTAAAGAAGCGGTGTTAATGGCTGTGATGGCAGGGATAGATATGAGTATGGTTCCCTATGATTTCAGTTTCTATAATTATTTAATAGAATTGGTCAAGGAAGGAAAAATTCCCCAGTCGCGGATTGATGAGTCAGTCAGACGAATTTTGCGGGTTAAATTTGCCTTGAATCTGTTTGATAATCCCTATCCAAATCTGCAAATGAAGGATAAGGTAGGTAGTCCAGAATTTGCTCAAGTTAGTTTACAAGCTGCCAGAGAAGCGTTAACTTTACTCAAAAATGATAATGGTTTACTACCACTAAATAAAAATCAAAAAATCTTAGTAACCGGACCAAATGCAAATTTACGTTCTGTTCTCAATGGTGGCTGGACTTATACTTGGCAAGGAAATGAAGAGTCTCTATATCCAAAAACTCAAAAAACAATTTTATCAGGATTACAAGCAAAATTAGGCAGGGCTAATATTACCTATATTGAGGGCACAAAATTTGACGAAGCTGTGAATATTGACCAAGCAGTTGCTGCTGCTAAAAATGTCGATGTAGCAATTGTTGTTTTGGGTGAGGAAACCTATACAGAAACTCCAGGAAATATCCATGACTTAGCACTACCAGCAGCACAATTACAATTAGCTGCTGCTATTGAAAAAACTGGAACCCCAGTTGTATTAGTATTGGTAGAAGGACGACCCCGAATTATCACACCAATAGTAGATGATGCTAAGGCAATTTTAATGGCTTATTTACCGGGTGCAGCAGGGGGAGAAGCGATTGCTGATGTACTTTTGGGAGATTATAATCCCTCTGGGAAGCTACCTATTACCTATCCTCGTCATCCTAATGATTTGGTTCCCTATGACCATAAACCGATAGAGGTAGATAATCCAAATAAATTAGACCCCTTATTTACCTTTGGTTCCGGATTAAGTTACACAACTTTCAAATACAGTAATCTCAAATTTAATCGTAAACAAATTCGTGTAGGTGAATCTATCAATATCAAGGTTACTGTTAAAAACACTGGCAATAAAACTGGCAAAGAAGTTGTAGAACTTTATCTCAGTGATTTGTACCGTACAATATCTCCTCCAGTTAAACAGTTGAAAAGATTTCAGGGAGTTACCTTACAGCCAAATGAAAGTAAAACAGTTGAGTTTACCCTTAATCAAGATGATTTTGCTTTTCATGGTCGTGACAATCAGCGTATCGTTGAACCTGGGGAATTTAAAGTAGCTATAGGAGATTTGTCCGCTAAATTTGAACTACTTCCATCACGAAAATAAACTCAAGTCGCTGAAATATTTCCCAGTTATAGCGGTTTTCACGCTTGATAGAATACAGATGAACCTCACCCCCTTCCCCTCTCCGAACTTGCAACAGAGGGGTGTCCGCAGGACGGGGTGAGGTTTCGAGTGTATTGGACTCAACTGAAAAGCGCTATATCAGTTTATGATTGATTTTTGAGAAAACAATTTCAGGACTTACGCAACTGGCATATTGATAGTGTTTGTAGTAAGGGTTTTAACCCGGATTTTGAGAACCAAAAGTTGATTTTTGAATGTGACACTTGCGTAAGTCCTGAATTTAATGGTTAATAAATATTGTTGCTTAATTTGGTGATAATTGTACCAAAAAATTCTATTCATACACAAAAAAAATAGAAATATTGCAGTGCAATATTTCTACCAAGAATTCGATTCAGAATCTAGGGTGAATAAGTAATTATCTATTTTTGTTAATTATATGGATAACCGCACCAGTAGCTGCACCATTAATAGCATTTTTTACTGGATTTTTACAGTTTGTAATGATGCCAGATACTGTACTTGCTGCTGCACCAACTCCTATATCTTGAGCTAAATTCCGTCTTCTTCCTCTTGTAATTCTAGAACGGTTAGCAAGGTTTACGGCAGCACCGGCAGCTGCACCATTAACTGCATTACGACCAGTAGAACATGTTCCTGTGATAGCTCCAGATACTACACCTGTACCTGCACCAGTTGCTGTATCTCTGATTATGTTTTGATCAGCAGCAGCTGGCTTGGCTGGGATGAGAGTAGTACCTATCAAAGTGGTAGCTATTAAGCTAGGTAAAACTGTAAGTTTCCAAGTTAATCTCGTCATGCGTACCTCCTTCAAGAAGTCAACTATTTGAGAAACTCTTCCCATACAAATTAGGGCATGGAGCATGGGGAATGAGGAAAATTATATTTCCATCTAACTTGAAAAAGTCAGTTTTACTATACTCCCCCTATCCTATTATAACTTAAATTCACAAAGCCTGAATCCACTCTGTGACTGAGTATTCTGTCCAAATGCCATTTTGCCAATAAGGGTCATTTTCTACTAATTGACAAACTGTTTTTTCATCTGGTGCATCATAAATACCAAAAACTTTTGTTAAATCTTTGGTAGGACCAATAGTAATTAATACGCCAGATTCTTTTTGCTTTGCAAGTCCGTCTAGATGCGCTTGCCGATAAGGTGCGCGTTTTTCTAAGACGTTTTCGCAGTAGCTTCCCCACATTACATATTTAGCCATGGATGTTGATGGTTGACTCCTAAAACAATTAAAAATTAAAAATTAAAAATTGTTAACTCTTAACTCCTGGACGCAAGCTTTGCGCCCCTACAAACTCCGCGCCTTCTAACTTCTCAAGCTGACGCCGAATTTTTCTACCAATGCATCACGGACTTTGTTGTGTACGGGTTCAATTTCTTTGTCAGTTAGGGTGCGATCGCTTACTCGATAAATGAGACGAAATGCTAAACTCCGCTGTCCTTGAGGTACATGCTCACCGCGATACTCATCAAACAGTTCCACTGATTCCAGCAGTTCCCTCCCGGCTTTGGTAATCACTTTTTCGATTTCGGCAACTGTTATCTTTACGGGTGCAAAAAATGCAATATCCCTATCCGATGCGGGATAGCTGGAAAATGGTTTAAATGTGGGGACGAGAATTTCCTCTGTATCTAAGGCATCCAAAAGCACATCTAAATCCAATTGGAACACATATACTGAATCTGGTAAGTCTCTTTTTTGCCGCAATTGGGGATGTAACTGTCCAAAAATACCGAGTCTGTTCCCAGATATCCACAAAGAGGCTGTACGTCCGGGATGTAAGCGTTCGTCCCGTCGATCTGGTTGATATTCTACCTCTACACCCATTTGCGTGAAGACGCTTTCTAAAATGCCCTTGGCTGCAAACCAAGTCATGGGTTGTTCTCTTCCGCTGGTTGTCCATTTGCTGGTGGTGCAGTCACCTCCCATAATCCCAGCGATGATATCCGCTTCCTGTAAACCCTCTTCTTGCCAGAAAATTCGTCCAATTTCAAAGCCATTTAAGGAACCACTCCCTTGTTCGATATTGTACTGAAATGCATCTATCAATCCGGCAATTAAATCGGTACGGAGAGCAGAATATTCGCTAAATAGGGGATTATTCAGGGCTATTTGTCTATCTTCCCCTGGCTTTACCAAGGAGTAGTGCATTAGTTCTGTTAGTCCTTCTGCCCGGAAACTGGCACGTAATTTACGAATTAATTCCTGATCCAAGGGTAAATAACCAGCTTCTGATTTATCCGGCAGGGTATCGCAGAAATTATCATAACCATAAAGACGGGCAATCTCTTCAATTAGGTCTATTTCCCGCTCTAAGTCGCGGTAACGGTAGGAGGGGACTGTAACTATCCAAGTACCTGCTCCCGTTTGTTTAAGCTCGCATCCCAGTGCTGTGAGGATACGTTCAACATCGGCTTCCTGGAGTTCTCCTACATCATCCCCTAATTTTACCAATCCCAAAACTTGATTAACTCGCTCTAAACGCAGTTCAATGGAACCTGTGGAGGTAGCAGGACGGGTGTCAGAAATCTCTTGGGTGACAATTTTACCTCCTGCTAGTTCGGTAATTAGACTTAAAGCACGGCGACAGGCAATTTCCAATCCGGCATTATTTACACCCCGCTCATACCTACTGGAAGATTCACTTCTTAAACCTACACTGCGGGAAGAACGACGAATAGCTACATTATCAAACAGTGCCGCTTCTAACAGCAAATTTTGGGTATCTCCATGGACTTCTGTTTCTTCCCCTCCCATGACTCCCCCTAAAGCAACTGGTTTCTCATTAGCAGTAATTAACAGATTTTGGGTGGATAGCTTACGAGTTTGCCCATCTAGGGTTTTCAAGGTTTCTCCCCCATTGGCAAAACGCACACCAATGGCGATTTTCTCACCACCTGCAACTGATTTGAGGCGATCGCCATCGAATGCGTGGAGGGGTTGTCCCCATTCAAACAATACGTAGTTAGTAATATCAACGATATTATTGATTGGTCTCACTCCTGTCGCCAACAATCGCTGTTGCAACCAAGCTGGGGAAGGGGCAATTTTGACATCGCTAATTACTGTCCCAATATACGCCGGACAGGCTTTGGTATCCTCAACTTTAATTGTTAAATTCCCCACACCAGAATCCAGTGATAATTCTGATGGCTCAGGAATTGTCAACTTACCACCTGTTAAAGCCGCAACTTCCCGCGCTACCCCCACCATACTTAAAGCATCCGCACGGTTCGCAGTGGCAGTTAAGTCTAAAATGACATCATCTAAACCCAAGAGGGGACGGACATCACTACCCAGTTTGAGGTTCTCTTGGGTAAAAATATGAATCCCATCCACATCGCTGGGTAAACCCAATTCCTTTAAGGAGCAAATCATGCCATTGGATGGTACACCCCGCAGTTTTGCTGGTTTGATTTTCAAATCAACGTTGGGCAGAAAAGTACCCACGACAGCAACTGCCACATATATATCAGCACGGACATTGGGAGCACCACAGACAATATTTAAGGTTTCTCCCCTACCAATATCAACTTGACAAACACTCAATTTATCAGCGTTGGGGTGGGGTTGGCGTTCTAATACTTTCCCCACCACCACACCATTAGCCCAGGTGCGACGGTCTTCTATTTCTTCTACCTCAAACCCTGCCATTGTCAGGGTTTCCGCTAATTCTTCTGGGGTCAGTTTGATTTCGACTAGCTCCTGTAGCCAATTTAAAGAAATACGCATAACGCTTACTATGACAGGCTTATAATCATTTTCAAGTAAGTTTAATCAGGAGATAGTAAGCATAGGCTTAGTTTATCCCTAGAATCACTATTGTAAAGCCCATAGCGTTAATCCTTGGCAGGTTTTTCTGATGTGTTATTACCGGGAGCATGGGAGCGGTTATCCCACCCTTCGGGAAGCAAGCTACAGTAAGCTTAGACGCTACATCCTAACGCCTGTAAATTTATAGCCGCGTTCAAATCCCTATCTAAACTAAAACCACAGTTTTCACAATTAAAAGTCCGCTCAGATCAGCTCAGAGTTTGTTTTTTATAACCGCAATTGCTACAGGTTTTAGAACTTGGATAGAACCTATGAGCTACTATTAATTCACTTCCAAACTTCTTGCACTTATATTCAAGTTGTCCCCTAAACTCGTAAAATCCACAATCAGATATTCAGTAGACCGAAAAGTTTTGCGATCGCTCTATTATCAATGGTGTTTACTGACTGATTTACAATGGCTGAAACCCCTATTTTTACCTTGGTTTTCAAAAGTTTGTGATTTAGTGATTAACTCTTCTACTTCTTTAATATTAAGCGAATCCTCAGTTAGGGGACGATGCTTAATGGTGATACAGTTATAATCTGCCCCTGAATGTTTTCCTCTTAAAACGTCAATGGTTCTTTTGACTGCCTTATAGCCTACCAGATGTCCAGACTGATCAATAATTAACTGTAAAGGACTCTTGTCATCAAGTAACCTTTTAGCTTTTTCCATGGACAAGTCCAAAATACCGAAAACCTTCACTTTATTTTCTAATTCTAATTCTGTGACCGCTTTAATAGCCACTTCCGTCGCTAAATTTGAGCCACCCCAAAGGATTTGTACTTGAGAATTATCTTTATCTTTTAGTAGTTGTTTAACTTTTATAATATCCTTACGAGAAGCAACCCCAACTGAGTCCTTTATTTTGATGCGAGGGTGTGCATTGATGCTTTTTAAGACCCCTTGAAGATAGGGATAGTAACGTTCATAAATAGCCCCATCAACCAAAGCCACTTCAACGATTTTTTCTTTTGAGGGTGAATTAGGCAGTATATGTTTTTTCGCCCATTTTGCTAAGTATTCCCCTGAATCATAGCCCATTTGAAATTTATCTGTGTCGTAGCAAGCAATGGCTAAATCTTCTGCCTCTGAAGGTTCAAAACAAAAATCAACGGTGGTAATGGCTACTCCAGCGTCACTAGCATGCATCAAAGCATCTTTTGATTTAATCGGGTCTTCGGGGGTTAAGATAATCCCATCTATTCCCTTTTTAACCAACTCTTTGATCGCTTTAGCTTCATCTTCGACACCATAACCATAAGGAATAGCCCAAATTTCCACACGACGGTTAGCAGCACGACGCATTCCTAATTCATAGGCTTCAAAAATACTTTGCTGAGGTTCTGGTTTCAGGAGAGCAATGCGTAAACGAGGGGGTCGTGGTTGTCTAATCTGCTGTTCCCAATTGGGCATTAACCTAGACTGTTCCGAATTTTTAGCCCGTTTTAGTTGAAAAGCTGACCAGAATTTCGTACCCCACAAATCTGCCCCCTTTAACTGCGCTTCTCGTAGATTAGCCCCTGTAAACTGCTCCCCTTGTGAGTTGGTGTTACTACTCAAATCAGCAAAACGCAACTTTGCCTTCTCTAGATTAGCCTTATAAAAATCAGCCCCCATTAATTGAGCACGGTTAAAATTGGCTGATTGTAAATTAGCGCCATAGAAATTGGCATGGTTAAAGTTAGCCCATAATGCTCTAATTCCCTTTAAATTGGCTTTAGAGAAGTCAGCATATTGAAAATTTGCTCCATACAAATTACTATTCTTTAATTCACCCTTTTCAACGATGGCTCCTTCAAGGAAGGCTCCTTTAAGGATGGCTCCTTTAAAGTTAGCTCGTGATAGATTCGCCCCTTGTAACTTAGCATCGGTTAGATCAGCCCCTTCTAGATTAGCTCCTGCTAAGTTGGCATTTCGTAAATCACTTCCCCGTAAGTTAATCCCTTGAAGATCAGCGCCTGAGAGATTGGCTCCTTTTAAGTTAGAATTGGAAAGATTCATGGCGCGTTTTTTTACTTTTAATAACCCGTTCTCGAAGGAAAAATCTCTACATACTTCGAGTCTAAGCTCGGACATTTTTCCATCAGGGGCTTTGAATCCAGGGTTTCCTTGGCAATGTTTATTTAAAACCTTCAGCGCGGCAATACGTCCATCACTATATTCATTGCTAGATTCCTCATGCAGCACGTTTCGGGCTTGTTGTATCTCCTCTCGTCGTCGGTTCGGTATAGTGACGATATAGGACACCACTGCCAATAAAATTGCACCCTCACTTAAGATGACTGCTAACTTGAATAAAGAAATTGTCTGAAGCCAATCGACTAAATCAGAAAGTTTTGTATCAACAATCGCAATTGGCTTCAATATTTTGGACTTTTTTCCGGTTGTCTGTTTACCATTGGCAGGTTGAGAGTGATTAATATTTTCTGATGAGATTTTTTTTTCTTTATCCATGACTGATTAATAATTCTCTAAAATTAATTATCAAAAAATATCTTTTAATTATTCCCCATCTCACATCTTCCACTTTCGAGTGGGAGAGTAAGTAGAGACCATGGCGCACCTAGGAAATTATAAGGGTTACAGGCGATTATTTACCCAATTATCATGTGGTGCAAGATATGAGCCATCTAATTGTCTAAATCCTTCAGGAGTCAGTTCAGTTATTAAAACCAGATCCGAGGCTTGAGTTCGCCCTTTAGTTAAATCAATCCTAACGCCACCGAGATCAAATTTAGACACAGCAATCTGCTTTAAGAAATTCTCACGATTAATTTTACCTGGTATTTCTTGGAGAATTTTTAGGGTCATTTTGCCAACAATATAGCCTTCTAAGAAAACATTATTAAATTGATCACTCTTGACCTTCGATTCCGCTTCTTTGACACGATAACTCTTGAGCTTCGATTTCGCTTCTTTGACAATAGGCAGATCGGACTTCGACTTCAATAGTGGTACTACTTGGGTCATGATCACTTTGTCTTTGATACCATATTCTTCTAAGTCTAATTTTAATTCTTGAGCATCAGCAAAGGATAGGGATGAAATAAGCCAATTGTTTCCTTCATCTTGAGCTAATTTGATAAATCGTGCAATATTGCTAAAAGTCCCCGCTGTTACCACTAATTTACAGTTTATTCCTCTTGTTTTTTCCCATTGTTTCAAGGAGTCATAGCCTGGTTTCACATAGGGGGTATTACGCTTATATAATCCCACTGGTGCAAGTATTGTTTTGCCCTTCTTTTCCTTCTTTTTATGGTCTAAAAACTGGTCATAGAAGCCCACAATCTCCTCGTCTGCCCCTACTTTTTTTAAACTCTCCCTTAAACCTTCTAATCCTGACATACCATAGCTATCATCTTGAACATAAGCACAGATTTCACTGGGTTTTATACCTTTCTTTAAAGCCATCTTGACCACCATTTCTATTTCTTGTGTGTAACTGGCTCGGTAATTGATAATTAGCTCAGAAGACTTAGAAGAGTCTCGCAACAGTTGCGCTCCCGTTAAGAAACCCACCGCTGGAACCTGTTTTTTCTTCAAGATAGGTAATGTCACTTTGGCTGTTGGTGTACCAACATTACCAATCATCAATAAAATCCCCGAATCAATTAATTTTTTTGTCTTTTGACTGGCAACTGGTGGTTCATAATAGTCGTTTTCAAAAATTATCTCAATTTTTTTTCCCTTGACCAATTGACCATTTAAAGCGACTTTCAACCCTAATTTTAGGTTATTTCCTAGAGCTTCTTCCTGTCCTCTCAACGCCAGTATAGACCCCAGTCGGATGGTTCGTTGGGTAACGCCTTCTTCCATGACCTCCGAGGTTCCTGTTGTGCAGCCATTCACCAATATCCAGCCAAAGCTGAGAACAAAACATCTCATCAAAGACAACTTAAGAGAATTACGAATTAGACTTTTGATTTGTCTGGCTCTGAGGCTCCCTTCTTGACTGGTTTTTTTTTCTTTTTCTCTCGACATATTTTTGTATTCCTTTACCTTTAATCTGCTGACATTGAATAGTGGAATAACTGTAAGCAAAAGCTATTAATAAAACCAGAGAAATCAAGCGTTTATCTTCAACATTGGTGTCTGATAAATTATAACCACTCTTCTTGAAATATCTAAACATTTATTCTATATCAAACCTTTGTTTATAGGCAAAAATAACAGACTCTAGGCTTTCCAGCTTTCTTAAGATAAACCATCCTTGTTTGGATGCGACTCCGTTGATTTTACGTTTCCACTTACAGGCAACATTAAAACTAAAAAAAACACGAGTCTTTGTGACTTTAATTCCTTTGATAAAATAATAAAACCCAGGTACTAATCCCAGATTATTTAGCTTAATTTCCTTCGGGAGAGGGAAGAGGGAACGGGCAACAAGCTTGGAGTGAAATTTTTGTCCAAAGGTTTGGTTGCCCGTGAGTTTCCTCTCCCAAGAGCGCGGGTCTGAGTCCCCCACCTGTTGCCGGCAAGCGTTGATGGAGATTTAAATCCCCCATCACAGGCAGTCCTGTTCCCTATTAAGAATTCCCTGTTCCCTTTTAATTAAAATATCTTTTTCTAGCATGAAATTTCACACCCCATATATATAAAGCTTTTCAAGCTATTTCGTCACCCCCTCAGTGAAATAATAAATCAACATTTACTTTTAGAACCATCAGGCATAGTAGCACCCCAAAAGTTTGTAAATTTTGACTTAATACCGCTCAAAATAGTCTCTGACAAATTAGCATTGGTAAAATTGCTAAAGCTTAAATTAGCATTACTCAGATTAGCATTACCTAAATTCAGTAGACCCAAAAGTTATGCATTCGCCAAGAAAATAGTAGTTTCTGATATATTTTTCCAAAAATTATCAAAAGCTGTTTATTATCAATTAATGATAAGCTGAACTTATGATAACAGGTCTACTACTTGACGTAAAAACTCAAGCATTTGTTTGAGGGTAAATAGATAGGAAAAGACTTGTCGAGAACTTCTTTTTAAACGACTAAGATAATGCCATATTAAATAAATCCAAATATTAATTATTAAAAATGCTCAAGCTAAAAAGATAAATCGAATTATGAGATTTTTAATAGTTGTTTTAATGAGGGATTAATTTTTCATCCGATAGCTACTTTCAATCCCGAATCTCAGACGATAATCATCATGTATTAGGTGCAATGACAATTTAACTTTATGGACTCCATAAACAAAAAACTCTTGCCCATGACCTCGTCTTTTACCTTTCTTATACTTACAAATTATCCAAACATGAAAACTAACTTAACCATATTTATCACTGTTTAAAGAGTAAGTCCTGTTTGTAACTACCTCTACCTCGAATTAATTGTCTAGTCCCTCCAGATTTACCTCGAATAATAACTGGCATTTCAAAGGGAATATTCAAAGCTAACAACCATTGCTTCTTACTGGTAAATATTAGTTTTTTAAGTCACTACGAACACAGCGATCGCAGAACTTTTCGCTCTACTCATATTGACTGAGACAACTTGTTATTTTTAACCATCCCAGAAATATTTAAATCTTCTACTACTATCTTTGCGTGGTTTTTGCATAAGTAAGTAGTGATTTTATCAAGAGTGTCTTTTCTGAGGTTGGCAACACGAGCCTGTAGTTTGGTAAGTTTAATTTTTGCTTTATACCTGTTATTACTTCCTTTTTCTTTACGAGCTAACTGTTTAGATAAACGTTGTAATTTAGCTAGTTGTTTTTTGTAGTGTTTAGGATGATGATAATTCTTTAGGGAGAATGTTAGGAAACGATAATATATTTATGTCATCAAATCTTGATAAAAAAATGGGCAGGGGTATCCACCCAATACCCATATTATAGCAGAAATTTGGTATCTGTAAACCCTGAAATCTCGTCGCGCGCCAAATGATAATGGTTATCAAACTCAGTAAATTCGATATGAAAAGACCATTTTGAAAATTGCAATTAAATTTTACAGTTAAGCCGTCAGAGGTGTCAGGAAACGATTATATACTTATGTCATTAAATCTTGATAAAAAAATGGGCAGGAGTACCCACCTAATACCCATATTATAGCAGAAATTCGGTATCTGTAAACCCTGAAATCTCGTCGCGCACCAAATGATAATGGTTATCAAACTCGCTAAATTTGATATGAAAAGACGATTTTGAAAATTGTAATTAAATTTTACAGTTAAGCTGTCAGAGGTGTCAGGAAACGATAATATATTTATGTCATCAAATCTTGATAAAAAAATGGGCAGGAGTACCCACCTAATACCCATATTATAGCAGAAATTTGGTATCTGTAAACCCTGAAATCTCGTCGCGCGCCAAATGATAATGGTTATCAAACTCGCTAAAAATGGCATAAAAAGACGATTTTGAAAATTTTAATAAAATTTTACAATTCAGCCCCGACTTCACAGAAGTTGTCGGGGTTGTAACTCAACTTAAATGCATAAATATAATCTTCAGTAAATCTGCCCTAGTGAATGGTTTACTTAAATACCCCGATACCCCCATAAACCTGGCTTTAACTTGCTCTACAATTCCTTTAGTACCAGTAACCATAATAATGGGAGTATGTTTAAACTTAGAATTACTGCGAATCATCCGACATAATTCATAACCGTCAATTCCTGCCATGTTCAAATCTACTAATATCAAATCTGGTTGATGACGAATAATGGAAATTGGTGCATGTAATGGTTCGCTAATAGTAATTACAGAAAAAACTTCATCGTCCAAGAAACGACTAATTTCTCTTAATAATGTAAGACTTTCATCTACAGCCACAATTTTATAATGTTTGCGTCCAGTGGTGGCAGGATTTACATTTTCAGATTCAGCTTTGGTGTTATACTTTCTCCCATTACCAATTACCCCTTGATTACTACCAACTATAAAGGGATTTTCTGATTGCATAATTAAAGAATTGCTTTCCCCGTTACTCATTGGTAATTTATCAAAGGGTGGATCTGGTGCATGGAGTACAATTCCCCCATTGATAATGTAAGGGTATATGTTTTTTGCTAACTGGAGTTCATCTTGATTTAAAATTACTGCTAAATGGCGTAAACTTAACCCTTTTAACCAGTGAGTCAAATTTTTTTCTGTATCTAACAAGATTTTTTGGGGATTATTTGTATTCTGAATCCAAAGATATGGACGTTGATAAGGTGAAGAAATTACTGGTGCCATTGACTGCCAAGCTTGTAATCTTTGCTGACAAAAATTGAGAATTTTTTCTACATCTAAATTACAAATTCTCGTAATATTATCCAGACTATTTGTTAATTCATAACTGCCTTGTTTAATAGCTAAAAATGACTCAATTACCTCTTTAACTAATTCTTGAATTAACAACGCTGCTTGTTGATGATTAAGATATTGTTGGTTAATTAACCAACATATAGCCTCATACTCAGGATGCTTGGTAGATTGAGGTGATGATTGGGCTTCAAACATCACCCGCATTTGCAAGCGAATATCATCAGTTAAGGTGGGAATTTGATGAGATAAGCGACGTAAGTGCCTCTCTAACCTATCGAAGGGTGCGACGGAATGACTGGCATAAATTATTTTACCTGAATCTAAATAAATAGACCAAGAAACTGAATTACTCAATGCTTGTAAGCAAGTAGTTTCATAACAACTCCATAAGTGCCTGAGTACACTCCGGGAAGCTATTTTGGTAAATGTGCCATAATTATTAGTGACTTGGGGAATTGCTGTGGAGATTGGAACCATATATTGTATCACTAAATCTAATGGTATTTTTTGTCTTGGGAACTCTTAACAGGGAATAGGGAATGGCAAATGGGGAATGCCCTCTGGTAATGGACTATAGCAGTTCTAAATCATTTAAATATAAGGGAGGGTCGGTTATTCTAAGCTGGAAGCACTAATGACAAATGAGGGTCATCAACAAAAGTCTCACAACTCAAAATTAACTATTTTTCTTGCCAATATTTCAGTATTGGAGGATATAAATAACATTAATATGCTTTAATATCAAGATGCTATTGAAAATATTAAATTTTATGAAAAATATATTGATGAACACAATGACTGTATGCAGAAAGTAGTTTGTGTTGTGATTTTATCCATGAGATTGGTGTTAAAAAGCATTGGAATCCTTTGATTTTTAAGCTTATTTTAACTACATGAAAACTTTACTAAAATCTGCAAAAATTACGTAATTTTTTGCTGTTATCTGTGCTATATATTATGAAATATCGACCAATAGGGCTAATGGATACCCCTTGTAATATTAGCCTCACCTCCAGAAGGGGTGGGGAAGATGCGGCAACTATATAGTAACTAATCAGTCGGACTTGATTATGAGATATTATTTTCTCAACCAAAACCTAAGTTAAATTTTTTGCTTCCATAAGTAGGTGTTTCAGTAGTACTCAAGCCTTGAGGCGCGAACTAATCTACTAGCAAACAGCGTACTTATAGTAGCTGCCTGGATTTCAAATATATACTTTGAAGGGAGGGAAATTTAGCTTTGGAGTTAAACATAATATAAATAGTAGTTATGTTAGATACAGTTCAATTAGATGAAGTAGTTGAATTCGCGGAGAATCCCGAACCGCGTTGTCCTTGTGTATTGTTGCTAGATACTTCTGGTTCGATGCAAGGAGAGCCTATCGAAGCTTTAAATCAGGGCTTGTTGGGCTTTAAGGATGAATTAGTGAAAAATTCTTTGGCGTCTAGGCGAGTAGAGGTAGCAATAGTTACATTTGATAGTCATATTAACGTGGTAC
Source organism: Nostocaceae cyanobacterium (assembly GCA_030065825.1). Lineage (GTDB taxonomy): Bacteria > Cyanobacteriota > Cyanobacteriia > Cyanobacteriales > Nostocaceae > JASJCY01. The sequence continues at coordinate 32,927 of JASJCY010000001.1, forward strand.
AAGACTTTGTAACTGCCGATCAATTCGAGCCGCCGATATTGACAGCCCAAGGGTTGACAAACATGGGTTCGGCAATTCATAAAGCCTTAGATATGATTGGAGAGCGTAAGGCACAGTATCGAGCCAATGGTATTGCTTACTACCGTCCTTGGGTGTTTATGATTACTGATGGTGAACCCCAAGGGGAATTAGATGATGTAGTCACCGAAGCAGCAAAGCGTTTGCAAACGGATGAAGAAAATAAGCGGGTAGCTTTTTTCTCGGTGGGTGTGGAGAATGCTAATATGACGCGCTTAAGTCAAATAGGTGTGCGTACTCCCTTAAAGCTGAAGGGATTAAATTTTGTGGAGATGTTTGTGTGGCTCTCAGCTAGTATGTCAGCGGTTTCTCATTCCAAGGTAGACGAACAAGTAGCGCTACCACCTATTGGCTGGGGTTCTGTATAAGGAAGTCACGGATTCAAAAGCCACCTGGTTCGATACACAGCTAGCTGTGGGACAAAATTCTATGAACATCTCTGAAAAAATACCTGGTTGGCGGGTAGTAGCTGCCTCGGTATGTGGAACAAGTCATATCAAAAACTCTCAATTGTGTCAAGATGCCCATCACTGGCAGATATTGCCAGATAATATTTTGGTGGTGGCAGCAGCGGATGGGGCTGGTTCTGCAAGGCTGGGGAAAGTGGGTGCGATGGTGGCTGTGGAGGTGGCAATTGAAACTATATGCCTAGGAGAAGTTACCCAAAAAACCCTGGCAGAAGATGAGCGGGTGCGATCGCTTTTGAGTGAGGCGCTGTTAGCTGCTAAAAAAGCTGTGGAAGAAGAGGCAGTTGCTTGTGGGGCACAACCCCAAGATTTAGCTAGTACGTTAATTATTGTCGTAGCTACCCCAGAAATGGCGGGGGTGGCACAAATTGGGGATGGTGTGGCGGTGGCAGGAGATGGTATGGGTAATCTCAGAGCGCTGACTATACCCGATAATGGTGAATATATTAATCAAACTAATTTTCTCACCTCAGTTGGAGCCTTGGATACAGCACAAGTTAGTTTATGGCGTGAAACTGTTGTTAATGTTGGTGTCCTCACCGATGGTTTGCAGATGCTAGCTATGAATATGGCTATTGGTGCACCTCATAAACCATTCTTTTTCCCCCTGTTTGACTTTATAGGCAAAGCAGAGGACAAAACAGCCGCAGGGGAACAGCTAGTAAGATTTTTACGTTCACAAAAGATTACACAACGTACTGATGATGATTTAACCCTCGTCCTGGCAGCATTTTGTAGCAGTTAGCGGCGGGTCAAACACTATCCCCATACTGATATTCTCCCATGCAGGTACTGCGTTGTCTCCCTAACCAAGAAACAGTTCCCATTAACCTCACCGTCAGTTTAGGACGGGGAGGTGAGGCTTGTGTGTATACAGTGCCAACGGATGACAATTTAGTGGCTAAAGTTTATCACAAGCCTACGAAGCAGCAAGCCCGCAAGTTACAGGTCATGCTGGCTCATCCTCCGGAAAATCCGACTGCGAACCTGGGACATATTTCCATTGCTTGGCCCTGTGAACTGTTAAAATCAGCAGATGGTAGCGATGGCATTATTGGCTTTTTAATGCCCCGGATTCGGGGTATGCGTCCGGCTATTGACTTTTACAACCCCAGAACCCGTCGCCAACACTGTCCGTTATTTAACTATCATTATCTGATTCGTACTGCCCGCAATTTAGCTGCTACATTTGCTGCTGTTCACGCTAGTGGTTACTGTGTAGGGGATGTGAATGAGTCGAATATTCTAGTGAGCGATACTGCCTTAATAACCTTAGTAGACACGGACTCATTTCAGGTACATGATCCAGATAATCATAAAGTATACCGTTGCCAAGTTGGTAAACCAGAATTTACTCCTCCAGAACTACAGAATAAAACCTTTGCTCAGTGCGATCGCTTAATTAGCCATGATTTATTTGGGTTGGGTGTGTTGCTATTTCAATTATTAATGGAAGGTACCCACCCATTTTCTGGTATCTATGAAGGTAAAGATGATCCACCAACCTATGAAGCACGTATAGCTAGTGGTCATTTTACTTACAGTCAAAACCGGAGTGTACCCTATACCCCTACTCCTATTGCTCCAGCTTGGGAAACTATCCATCCTAGGCTGCAAGAACTATTTTTACGTTGTTTTGAAGAGGGACACAACAATCCCCTGGTGCGTCCGGCTGCTCAAACTTGGTTGTCAGCACTGAGTGAAATTGAAAACAGCCTGATTACCTGTACTACTAATTCCCAGCATCGCTACAGCAACCACCTGGAAAGTTGTCCTTGGTGTGAGAGAACTTTACGATTGGGGGGACGAGATCCATTTCCATCCCAATCAGCGGTAGAAAAGAAAGAACATCTGCAACCTCGTATTAAACGGCGAAAACGTTCTACTCACAAACCGCGATCGCCATTACCCCAGCGAAATTTACCACAGCATAAATACAGTTATCAAAATAATTCTCACCACAATTATCGGCAGCCAGTTCTTCCCCAACATATTTCTTATTATAAAACTCGCCAAAAACCGAAGTTTTATCCAATTATTTTTTGCCTGCTGGGATTTGGATTTTTAGGCTTTTTAGATTTCCAATTTACCAATCGTCCTGTTGAAACTGCTAATAGTTATAGTCAACAAAATTTGATTGTTTCTCAGCCGACTAATAACCTTAGTTTTGCCGATTATTATCAGCAGGGCTATGCTTTTTACAAAGTGCGGAACTATCGGGGAGCGGTTGAAAAATTTAGCCTTGCCTTACAAAAGAATCCCTATCATTCTAGAACTTATATGAATCGGGGTAATGCTCAATATAACCTGAGAAATTATGAAGCTGCAATTGCTGATTATGACCGAGCAATTGAGATTAATCCCAATGAGTTCAAGGCTTATGTAAACAGGGGTAATGTCCGTTATGTGATGGCAGAATACAGCCGAGATCCCAACAACGATTACAATTTAGCAATTCAAGACTATAATAATGCCTTGGGTATCAATCCCCAAGAAGTAGAGGCTTATATCCGTAGGGGTATGGTTCGCTATCGAATTGCTAAATATCGGGGGGATTTTCAGCCAGATTTTCAGTCAGCTCTTGAGGATTTAGATCAGGCAATTGCTCTGAATGCATCCAAACCAGAAGCATTTTTTCAAAGGGGTTTAATTCGTTATCAAATTGCCCAATATAGCAGTAATTTTGAAGAAGAATATAGATTAGTTATTCAAGATTTTGACCAGGCTTTACAGATAAATTCTCGGTTGGCAAAAGTTTACTTGAAACGAGGTATTGTCAGATATGAACTGGCTCAATATTCTGGGAATAAATCGAAGAACTATTCTTTGAAAGCAGTTGAGGATTTACAGACAGCTGCCAAAATTGCCCTTGAACAAGATGATATGCATAACTACCAACAAGCAATCAGTAGTATGTGTGTAATTGCAGAAAATAGATGTGATTCTTTATATAAAACATTGCATAAAAAGTAGAGACATGGGTAATGGGTAATTGGTAATTGGTAATTGGTAATTGGTAATGGGTAATGGGTAATGGGTAATGGGTAATTGGTAATTGGTAATTGGTAATTGGTAATGGGTAATGGGTAATTGGTAATTGGTAATTGGATCTCCCGTTACCGTGACGGGGTGACTTGACTCTACACTTTGAGTGGATGTAGCATCCCCGTCACTTTGGTGAAAATCGCTATGTCCTAGTTAGTTGAAGAGAAACGGGATTTGGGATGGGTGGAGTAAGCTGTTAAGCATTTAAACTAACTATTGAGACTGATAGGGAGATGGGGAGAAGGATTTAGGGTTTGTTCCCTAATTGAAGAATATCTAATTTAAGTGCGTCTTAGCTTATGAAATATTATCGTGAGTCAAAGAGAACCGGGGTTCGTAACGGTTTCTTGAATATAAAATTCTGACAGTAGCCACTCCGTGTCTAAATAAGGAGAGGGGAAGGGGTGAGGTTTATTGTGTACCACCCGTAGGGAGATAAAACTCCCGTGAGGATCTAAACCATGTCTATTTTGAAACCGATAGTTTTTGATTCCCTGTTCTCTATTCCCTATTCCCTATTCCCTATTCCCTATTAAGAGTTCCCTATTCCCTTTTGACAAACTCCAGGTTTCAACTTGGACGAGGTTTAGAAACGGGGTTTCTTTTGGTGTAAATACTCAGATTCTCGATTCTCAACCCACCCCAAACCCGGTTTCTTTGGTCTTTACCTTTTATTTATAAACACCCTGTGAGGACGGATTCACTGAATATTCAAAAATGGTAAATATCATAACTAATATCTAGTTTTTAATGCTGATGATTGAGGATGAAAGTTTCTCAGATGTAAGGCTGAAGCTAGTTATTTAATTTTGAGTATTTTTGCTATGGTTGTGTAAATTATATTTGATTTATTAAGTATTAAATAAGCTTTGTCAATTTTTCATAAAGATAATTCAAATATTTACCTGTTCTTCATACTTTCGAGAGAAATAACCTTTAGATTGTTTACTGAACAAAGCACAATTTTCTTATCTCCAAAAAAGTCCGAAATCAAATATTAATCCACCTCAAGACTTGAATTTTATCTCATGAAAGTAGTGATTTTGGCTGGAGGTTTGGGTACACGCTTAAGCGAAGAAACTAGCGTTAAACCCAAGCCTATGGTGGATATCGGTGGCAAGCCTATTCTATGGCATATTATGAAAATTTACTCTGCCCACGGTATCAAAGATTTTATTATTTGTTGTGGTTACAAAGGTCACGTAATTAAGGAGTATTTTGCTAATTATTTTTTATACATGTCTGATGTAACTTTTGACATGAGATATAACCAGATGAATGTCCATTCTGGTTATGCAGAACCATGGCGAATCACTTTAGTAGATACTGGTGACAATACCATGACAGGAGGGCGTTTAAAGCGTATCCGAGAGCATGTTGGTAATGACAGTTTTTGCTTTACTTATGGTGATGGTGTCAGTAATGTAAATATTACCGAATTGATTAATTTTCACAAAAGCCAACAGACTTTAGCAACCCTGACTGCAGTCCAACCACCAGGACGTTTTGGAGCTATGGTATTAGGAGGTGAACAAACAAAAATTACCCAATTTAGGGAAAAACCAGAAGGTGATGGAGCCTGGATTAATGGTGGTTATTTTATCTTAGAACCCCAAGTAATTGATTTTATTGCTGATGACTCTACAGTCTGGGAAAAAGAGCCATTAGAAAAGTTAGCTAATTTAGACCAATTATCTGCTTATAAACATGATGGTTTTTGGCAACCTATGGATACTTTACGGGATAAAAAGTATTTAGAGGGATTGTGGAACGCTGGCAAGGCACCTTGGAAGGTGTGGTAGCATAGAAGTCTATTAAAAAAGACTAACTAAATCGAGTTTAAGGTGCAAGAACAGCAATGTACGATTTTGCAATCATAGGTGGGGGAATTGTCGGACTTTCTACCGGGATGGCTTTATGCCAACGCTATCCTCAAGCCCGGATTTTAGTGTTGGAAAAAGAAAGCCAGTGGGCTTTTCATCAAACTGGTAATAATAGTGGGGTGATTCACTCTGGTATTTACTACAAACCAGGGAGTTTTAAAGCTAAATTCAGCCGTGATGGTTGTCGCTCCATGGTAGAATTTTGCCAAGAACATGGCATTGCTCATGAAGTTTGTGGTAAGGTAATTGTTGCCACGGATGAAAGCGAATTACCCCGGCTAGAAAATCTTTATAAACGAGGCTTGGAAAATGGTATAGAAGTTAAAAGAATCAGTGGTGAGGAAGTTAAAGAAATTGAGCCTCATGTTAGTTCTGTTGGTGGCATTCACGTTCTTTCAACTGGTATTGTCAACTATAAGCAAGTTTGCCTTAAGTATGCTGAATTAATTCAAAATCAAGGAGGGGAACTGCGTCTAAATACTAAAGTTGAAAAAATCGTCTCCAAAGGTGACTATCAGGTACTAGAAACCAACAATGGTAGCTTTGAAACCCGATTTCTAATTAACTGTGCTGGCTTGTATAGCGATCGCGTTGCTAAAATGGGTAAAGTAGACCCCAAAGCAAAAATAGTACCTTTCCGGGGCGAATATTACGAACTGACACCAGAAAAACGCTATCTAGTTAAAGGCTTAATTTACCCGGTTCCCAATCCGGAATTTCCTTTCTTGGGTGTCCATTTTACTCGGATGATTGATGGTAGTGTCCACGCGGGACCGAATGCGGTTTTAAGTTTAAAGCGGGAAGGTTATAGGAAAACAGATTTTAACTTGGGTGATTTTGCGGAAGTAATGACCTATCCAGGCTTTTGGAAACTAGCAGCAAAACACGCTGATGAAGGAATCAAGGAAATAATTCGCTCTTTTAGTAAAGCTGCCTTTACAAGAAGTTTACAAAAATTGATTCCCGAAGTGCAAGCAGAAGACTTAGTTCCCACCCATGCTGGAGTTCGCGCTCAAGCCTTAATGAACGATGGTAAATTAGTGGATGACTTTTTGATTATTCATGGTCAAAATTCCGTTCATGTTTGCAATGCACCTTCCCCCGCAGCGACTTCTTCTATTGAAATCGGTAAAGCAATTGTCAAAGAAATCCCCGAACAGCCCCATCTATCCACAATTAGGACTTACGCATAATATCATGTTGGTTTAAATAGTTACTGTATTTGTGTAGGACGGTAATAGGTAATGGGTAATAGGAATAGGAATATTAGCATTTACCAACATACCGCACATCTGCACTTGGATGAGAAACCGGGTTTATTGGGAAGATTCTGTCAAAATCCTTTTGCAAGTTATTTATAAACCCGGTTTCTTAATTAGTAATTAATTAGCCGGACTTGATATCAAAGGGCTGTTAGAAACCGGGTTTTTGTTGGGATATGATAGTTAGATTCTCAACCTTCGACCTACAAAAACCTGGTTTCTTAGTTAATTAACCAGGGTTAGTGCGTCAGTCCTAGTAATATATGTATAGGATGAGACGAAGATGAAAGTACTGGTTACTGGATGTGAAGGTTATCTTGGTTGTTTGTTACCTCCCTTATTGATGGAGAAGGGACATGAAGTTATCGGTGTAGATACTGGATTTTACAAAGTTGGTTGGTTATACAATGGAACCGCAGTTACAGCGAAAACCCTGAATAAAGATATTCGCCACATCACGGAGTCAGATTTGCAGGGTGTGGAAGCTGTAGTTCACATGGCGGAACTTTCCAACGACCCCACGGGACAGTTAGCACCTAATATTACCTACGAAATTAACCATAAAGGCTCTGTAAGGCTGGCGAAACTGGCAAAACGAGTGGGAGTATCTCGCTTTGTTTATATGTCTTCTTGCAGCGTTTACGGCGTTGCTGTTGAGGGTGATGTCACAGAAGCTTCTTTGGTGAATCCGCAAACGGCTTATGCAGAATGTAAAACCTTGGTAGAAAGAGATGTGCAGCCATTAGCGGATGATAATTTTTCTCCCACCTTTATGCGCAACGCTACAGCCTTTGGTGCTTCTCCCCGGATGCGCTTTGATATTGTCTTAAATAACTTGGCTGGGTTGGCATGGACTACCAAAGAAATTAAAATGACCAGTGATGGTACACCTTGGCGTCCCTTGGTTCATGCATTGGATATTTGCAAAGCCATTGTTTGCGCTCTGGAAGCTCCTCGGGATATTGTACATAATCAAATCTTTAATGTGGGAGATACTAGCAATAACTACCGAGTCAAAGAAGTTGCAGAGATTATTGCTGATGTGTTTCCTGGTTGTCAATTAAGCTTTGGTACAAATGGGGCTGATAACCGCAGTTACCGAGTCTCTTTTGAGAAGATTAATACCATTCTTCCTGGTTTTAAGTGTGATTGGAATGCCGAAAAAGGTGCCCAACAATTGTTAGATATATTTAGTCTGATAGACATGAGTAAAGATACATTCATGTTTAGAGGCTTTACTCGCTTAAAGCAATTGGAATATCTCATTAGTACTCAACAAATTGATAGTAGTTTCTTCTGGAAGTCATATATTCCAGTTAGAGAATTACCCCGAGAACAGGTATTAGCTTAGTCACAGAAAAACTAAATAATTAGAAGCAGGTAATTAGAAGGAGGCTGAGCCTCCAAACTCTAGTTACCAGGCTGAGCCTCCAAACCCTAGTTACCAGGCTGAGCCTGGTAACTAGAATATAGAGCCTCTGGCTCTTGTTTTAGAAGGAGGCTGAGCCTCCAAACCCTGGTTACCAGGCTGAGCCTGGTAACCAGAATATAGAGCCTCTGGCTCTTGTTTTCTCTTAGTAACTACCGTGACCCTAGTTATTAGAAAAAGTCACAGAAAAACTAATAATTAGAAGCAGGTAATTAGAAGGAGGCTGAGCCTCCAAACCCTAGTTACCAGGCTGAGCCTGGTAACTAGAAATAGAGCCTCTGGCTCTTGTTTTAGAAGGAGGCTGAGCCTCCAAACCCTGGTTACCAGGCTGAGCCTGGTAACTAGAATATAAAGCTTCTGGCTTTTAACTAGAATATAGAGCTAGAAGCTCTTTTTGATAACGAAAAAAACGAAGAATTAGAAGATGATAAATGGCTAAATTACTCACAATTGCTATCCCGACTTACAATCGTGCGGAATTATTAGATAAACAACTTGCATGGCTAGCAAAAGCCATTAAGGGACTGGAATCAAATTGTGAAATAATCATCTCTGATAATTGTTCGTCAGATAATACCCAAGAAGTCATCAAAAAGTGGGAACAGCATTTCCTTGAATTACCCTTTAAAGTGAATAAAAATCTGACAAATATAGGGGTAATGAGAAATATTGCTTACTGTATAAATGCTGCTTCTAGTGAATATTTATGGATGGTTGGTGATGACGATCCGATTCAGGAAAGGACTCTGGGTTATGTGTTAGAAAATCTCAAACAACATCCGGAATTATCGTTGTTAACTCTTAATTTTTCCTGTCGTTATCAACCAACGGGCGAATTAATTTATTCACGCTGTTTTGATATTGAGCATGAAGAAATAAATGCTGATGGTAAAACAGTGTTCCAACGTTGTTTAGAAGAAAATCATTCTGGGATTGGATTTCTCACTGCTCAGGTATACAAAACAGAAGTTATTCAAAATGCCCTCAAACATTGGTCATCTAGTGTAAATAATATGGAAGCCCAAGTATATTGGGTAGGATATTGTGCTGCTCATGGTAGTGTCAAAGTCACAAAAGAAACCTATCTAGAAAGTGCTTTTGGTAGTAGTTATTGGATGCGGGAACCAAAGACATTACTGAGGATGCAATATATCGATTTACCGACTATTTATGCCAAAATTGAGGAAATAGGATATCCCAAAAAATATTGCAGAAGCTTGATTATAAACCACTTTGTTCACAATAATTGGAGGGTATTTTTTGGTGCTTTAAAAAGATGGCCCCTAATCGCAATTAACACTATTTTGCCTTATCTCAGTTTGGTGACTAATTCTGTTTTGCAAATGGTTTTCTTGCCAAAAAATGTAGAAAATAGTGCATAACGAACAACAACAAGTATAGGATTACTATTTGATTTTTGTTGGTGCGTTATGACTTTAGTCATAACGCACTCTACACCCTATTATCAACTTTGTGTCTTAGTGTCTTAGTGGTTAACAAAGTCTTTCTTTTAAACACAAATGTACATAGACACAAAGACTAGTATTCATGTGTCTTGGTTCTGATTAATATCTTGTAATTTTTAAGAAAAACAAAAGATATTAATCTTCCAGAAAAATATGCAATATAAAAAGACAAACAACCTTGTGTTGCGCTTGATTCAATTAACCAGAGGTATTCGTTAAACATGAAATTTATTGAAACCAAGCTCAAAGGAGCATTTATTATTGAGTTGGAAGAAAAAGAAGACCAGCGTGGTTTTTTTGCCCGTACTTTTTGTGGCAAAGAATTTGAAGCACACGGGATAAAACCAGTAGTTGCTCAATGCAATATGTCTTTTAATTATAAAAAAGGAACTCTACGGGGAATGCATTATCAAACTTCCCCAGCAACGGAAACTAAATTAGTGCGTTGTACTAAAGGTGCTATCTACGATGTGATTATTGATATGCGTCCTGATTCTCCGACTTTTTTATCCCATATTGGTGTGGAATTATCTGAAGAGAATCATCGAGCTTTATACGTTCCAGAAATGTTTGCTCACGGTTATCAAGCTCTAACAGATGGTTGTGAAGTCATATATCAGGTAGGGGAATTTTATACTCCTGGTTATGAGCGTGGTTTGCGCTATGATGACCCATTTTTTAGCATTGAATGGCCCCTAGAAGTAACAGAAATTTCTGAGAAAGATTTGAGTTGGTCTTTAATGCGGATGATGAGCGTTGGTGCTACTTCTGTTTAGTCATATCTTGCAGCATTCTCAACAACCATTGAGAAACCGGGTTTATGAACGAAAAATTAAGGTTTTGATGGGTAAACCTTTTCAATAAACCCGGTTTCTGACCCTGGTGCAAGATGTATGTTTAATAGAAACTAGCTGTTATTTACCCTGAGATTAAATACATTTTGTTGCTGTAGTATCATCATTTTTTAAATTTAATATCTTGGTGTATCTTCCATGAAAAAATAATACTTAACAGCAATAAACCCATAAGTAAATTTGAGAAAGGAACTTAATCAATGATAATTGTAGATAAAGCTTTGCAAGCAAGAGCAGAAGCAGGTAATCCTGTGAAAGTTGGGATGATTGGTGCTGGATTTATGGGTAGGGGAATTGCTAATCAAATTATCAATTCTGTCCCCGGTATGGAGTTAGTTGCTATCTCTAATCGTCAAATTGATGCTGCAAAACGTGCATATGCAGAAGCGGGAGTAGAAGAGGTTGAGAATGTCTCCACTGTCAGTGAATTAGAAGTAGCGATCGCTCAAGGTAAGTCTGCAATTACCGAAGATGCAATGTTACTTTGTCGCGCTGGGGGTATTGATGCACTGATTGAAGTTACTGGTGCAGTGGAGTTCGGTGCAAGGGTGGTTATGGAAGCTATTGCTCACTGCAAACATGTAATCATGATGAATGCGGAACTCGACGGTACTATCGGTGCAATTCTGAAAGTATACGCTGATAAAGCTGGGGTTATCCTCACTGCTTGCGATGGGGATCAGCCAGGGGTGGAAATGAACCTCTACCGCTTTGTGAAAAGCATTGGCTTGACTCCCTTATTATGCGGCAATATTAAGGGATTGCAAGATCCTTACCGCAACCCTACTACCCAAGCAGCTTTTGCCCAACGTTGGGGTCAAAAAGCGCACATGGTCACTAGCTTTGCTGATGGTACGAAAATCTCTTTTGAGCAAGCAATCGTTGCTAATGCTACGGGGATGAAAGTGGCAAAGCGGGGGATGCTGGGATATGACTTTAAGGGTCATGTGGATGAGATGACCACCATGTATGATCTAGAGCAACTCCAGGAATTAGGTGGTATCGTTGATTACGTCGTGGGAGCCAAACCGGGTCCAGGGGTATTTGTATTTGCTACCCATGATGACCCCAAACAACGCCATTATCTGAATTTGTATAAATTGGGTGAGGGTCCTCTGTATAGTTTTTATACCCCTTACCATCTTTGTCACTTTGAAGTTCCTTTGTCTGTGGCTCGTGCAGTCCTTTTCCACGACTATGTTTTATCACCTTTAGGTGCTCCTGTAGTGGATGTGGTTGCTACCGCTAAAACTGACCTTAAGGCTGGAGATACTATCGACCCCATAGGCTATTACATGACCTATGGACAGTGTGAAAATTCAGACATTGTCAATCAGCAGAATCTTTTACCGATGGGTTTAGCTGAAGGATGCCGTCTCAAGACAGATATTCCCAAGGATAGAGTCTTGACTTACGAGGATGTGGAATTACCTGAAGGCAGACTTTGCGACAAACTGCGCATGGAGCAAAATGCATATTTTTATTCCGTAAAAACTCTTGCGGCAGTTGTATAAAGTATTTGATTTATTGAGTAAATCAGGGAATAGGGAATAGGGAATAGGGAGTGGGGAATAGGGAACGGGGAACGGGGAATAGGGAACGGGGAATAGGGAATAGGGTAAGAAGAAGCAAGTGTTTGTTTCATTAGACCTTTGGCAAAAATAAGAGCCTATTTTGTCAATTCTTGTCTCTATTGCCTATTGCCTATTAGACATCTGGTGAAAAAGAATGTTCCAGACGTAAAATTTTACGTCTGGAAGAAGGGTTGTAGCTGACGCATATTTAATTTCGACCAGATGTCTATTGCCTATTCTTTGACTTCTGCAAAAAGTCTATTAGACATCTCCGGAAAAGAATGTAGAGACGTAAAATTTTACGTCTCTACAAGGGTTGTAGCTGACGCATATTTAATTTTCGGAGAGGTCTATTCGTGGGGGGTTTAATAATGCGTGACTTTTATAGTTAGAAATAGAAATTATGAAAATTGCTTTAGTACATGATTACTTAACCCAAAAAGGAGGAGCAGAGCGGGTATTTGAATTACTTTGTAAGCGCTACCCAGAAGCAGATATTTTTACTTCTTTGTACAATCCAACACAAACTATTGAGTTGGGAGAGCGTATAGTTAACACAACATTTTTGCAGAAAATTCCGGGTGCAACAAAATATTTTCGATTGATGGCTCCATTATATTTTCCTGCATTTCGTGCCCTGAATTTGCAAGAATATGATGTGATTATCAGTAGCAGTACTAGCTTTGCCAAAGCGGTAAGAAAAAAGCCAGAAGCACGCCATATTTGCTTTTGTCATAATGTTACTCGTTTTTTGTGGGATACGGACAATTATTTACGGGAGTACACAGATTATAAATATTTTTCTACCTTAATAAATAAAATATTTCAATTTATGAGAAAGGTAGATTTAAAATATGCCCAGGAACCTGACATTTACGTTGCTAATTCGAGGGTTGTAGCTAAACGAATTGAAAATATTTATGGTAAAGATGCCATTGTGATTAACTTTCCCATTGATACTAGTAAGTTTATTTATTCAGACCAAAAAGAAGAATTCTATCTAGCAGCAGCGCGGATGATTAGCTATAAACGCCTTGATGTTATTGTTGAAGCTTTTAATTGGCTAGGATGGCGGTTATTAATTTTAGGTAATGGTCCAGAAAACGAACGTTTACAGTCTCATTCTTTAGCAAATGTTCAATTTTTGGGACACATTACTGATAAAGAACGTATGCAGTTATTTGCCAAGGCTAAATCAGTAATTGTGGCAGCATTGGAGGATTATGGATTAGTTCCTATAGAGGCTAATGCTAGTGGTACACCGGTAATTTCTTATGGAGCCGGAGGAGTTTTAGATACTCAAATACCAGGGAGAACTGGAGTCTTTTTTAATCGACAAACTCCCGATGCATTGCAAGCTGCATTATTAGAAGGAAATGCGATTAATTGGAATTACACTCATATTCGTAATCATGCGGTAAATAATTTTTCTGAAGAAGTTTTCTTCCATAAAGTCGAGCAAGTTATCGAACAAGCCTGTAGCAGAGGGCAATCATTAAATTAATTTGTTACACGAAGGATAAGAAAAGTGGTTCAAAACAGTCTCAATCCTAATGCCAATCCAGTTGCAGAAACAGAACCTGGTTACGGAGAATTGTTTGCAGTTTTAATCCGCAGGTTTCCTTGGTTCTTAGGTATATTTATTATTTCTATTGTTGTTGCAGGGGTAATAACTATTAAGACTAAGTCTACTTATAAAAGCTCAATGCAATTGTTAGTAGAACCTAATTATCAAGGCAAGGTAGAAAGGGGAGGGGTGCCTAATGAGGCTAAAAATGAGTTTACTGACCCTTATTTTGTAGTTGATACAGCTACCCAATTAAACCTGATGCGGACTTCTGGACTTTTGCAACAGGCGATTAAAAAGCTAAAATCTGATTATCCAGATTTAAAATTAGAGAAGCTCCGACGCTCTTTATCTTTAACTCAAATTAAAGACAAAGAAGATAATATTGCTACTAAAATATTTGAAGTAGAATATACTAGCACAGACCCAGTTAAGACACAAAAAGTCCTACAAGCTATTCGGGAAGTATACATACAATACAATAAAAAACAGCAGGAAGAACGTTTAAAAAAGGGTCTGAAAGTAATTAGAGAACAACTGAAACAGGTAAGTGATGAAGTTACCACTGCTGAAGGAAATTTGCAAAGATTTCGCAGAAACCAAAATTTAATTGATCCAGAATCCCAAGCACAAGCACTGGAGAAAGCGTTTAATAATTTGCAACAACAACGACGCTCTACCTTAGCTGAATATCAGGAAACTATAGCTCGTTATAACTCTTTACAAAAACAACTCAAGCGTAGTCCTCAAAATGCTCTGGTTTCTTCTCGTCTGAGTCAATCTTCTCGTTATCAATCCTTACTCAATGAAATTCAAAAAACAGAGTTAGCTATATCCCAAGAACGTCTGCGTTTTACAGATGAGACACCGCAAGTGCAAAAACTCATCGCTCAACGTAATAGCCAAATGGAATTATTACAACAGGAGGTGGGACGAACTTTAGGGAGAAAATCAGCAAATAACAATGGTTCAAATTCAATTCTTTTACAACAAGGACAGTTAGGTCAAATTGATATTAATCTTGCTAGTCAATTGGTAGAAACCCAAACACATTTATTGGCTTTAAGAGCTCGCGATCACAGTTTGGCAGAGAAAGAGCAACAAATGCAGTCAAAAATTAAACGTTTCCCTCTAATTTTGGCTGAATATAATCGTTTACAACCGCAGATACAATTAGGTAGAAACAGATTGCAGCAGTTGTTAAAAGCTGAACAAGAACTAAGACAAGAACTCTCTAAGGGAGGATTTGATTGGCAAGTTGTGGAGGAACCTTTACTGGGTATAAAAGTAGGTCCAAAACCCAAACAGAACCTGTTATTGGGAGCAGTGGTAGGGTTAATGCTGGGAGCGATTTCTGCTTTTGTGCGGGAATCTTCTGATGATGCTGTTCGTACCACTGCGGAGTTAGAAAAGCAGGTTCCTTTGCCATTAATAGGAACAACTCCCAAGTTACCAGCTGCCAAAACAACAGAATTGATCGATTTACCTTTTGGTAAACCAGAATTCCTGTCTCCGTGGACAATTCAAATTTTGCAATCTCCAGCGCGTTGGGAATCTCTAGATATGATTTTTAAGAATATCGAATTGATGAGTGAGGTTTCTAGCTTAAAATCTTTGATGGTTACCTCTGCAATACCTGATGAAGGTAAATCATCTATGGCATTTGGATTAGCAATGAGTGCTGCACGTTTGCATAAAAAAGTACTGTTAATCGATGCCAATTTAAGGGAACCTAGTCTGCATCTCCAGGTAAATATTCCTAACGAACATGGACTTTCATCTCTGCTTACAACTGATGTTTCTTTACCCAATCAGATTGGGATTCAATCTCCACAATCATCATATATCGATATTTTAACTGCTGGACCTATTCCTGCTGATCCGGCAAATTTGTTAAGTTCCCCCCGTATGGCACAATTGATGGCAACATTTGAAGAAAACTATGATTTAGTTATTCTTGATGCTCCTCCAGTCTTAGGGTTAGTAGATGCTATGCTTACCGCTTCTTCTTGTCGGAGTGTGGTTATGGTTGCCAGTATTGGTAGAGTAACTCGAACCCAGCTTGCTCAAGCTACAGCTATGCTTAGTAGGTTAAACTTAATTGGTGTAGTAGCAAATGGAGTTTCTAACTCTACATATAGCTATGTACCATATGCTAAGCAAAATCGATTGGCACTGCAACCAGCTATGGAAAAATAACTCATGTTCCCAAGGGTAAAATGGGCAGTGTCTACCCTATTAATTAATCAAAAAATCTAAATAAAAGTAAGGTGGGCACTGCCCATCCTACTGATTTATATGGAATCAATTTCGGGATAATATTGTATAGATAGAAATCATATTTGATTTTTTCAAAAATGCGTAGGGTGTGTTGCGCAAAGGGCAACACACCAAAATAGAGATGAGTGAGTGGGCAGTGCCTACCCTATTGATTTATATGAAATAAATTTCGGGATAATATTGTATATATTAATATGAGTGGGGTAGGCATCTTGCCTGGTTGGTGAAATATAGAAAATGGGCAGGGATGCGCGTTCCACAAACCAAGATACTCATCGCACAAAACTATCAAAATTATCCCGCATTTATGCAACGGCAGGAATCATATTTTATTTTTTATTAAAAATGTTTGTTGTATTGATTGTTGCTATTTTGGGGTAACAAAAAATATTTTATCTAAGCTTGATAAATATCGAAAGATATGTTTTTTTGCTTAAAGATTTTGTGAAGATTAGATATAGTTCATGTCTATATTTACAACTTATTATAATCTATAAATTAACCCTACATAAAAACCGGGTAATAATTTCAAATCCCGGTGTTTTAGGTATTGTAGAGTTAAAAAATAACGGTATCTTTTCTCAACAAGTAAGTTATATTACCGTTAATTTTATGTCTTATATACTCTACTTTTTGGTGCGAAAAGACAAAGTCATATATAAATGGCGTTCACAGCCTTTGATATAAGGTCAACAACCCTGTACTAATTCATAACAAATATGACCTCCTCAATAATTACGACTCTACAGAATTACTACACTGTCAATCAGCAAAACCAAGATACTCAAAAACGATACTACACGCTTTTATGGCGAAGGGGTCAACTATTAGTAAAGCCTGTAGAAAAATGTAAACAGCCATATTTATATGTACTGAATGAACAAGAATCTTTAGTAAAATGTTTACAACATTCTCCAGTTAATTTGGTACGTATAGATCCAAAGTTAGGTGAGGCAAAGGTAAGATTTTGGGCAGATAGCTGCAAACAAGCTTATAAACCAATATACTTACGTATTCCTGTTGATAAGAATATACCAAAAACCCATGGTCTATTGTTACTAAGGTGGTTAAAAAGGTTAACTGAGTGGTTGACAGCTTTAATATTAATGCTAATATTTAGTCCATTAATGCTAGGACTAATTTTACTGATTCAACTTGATTCTCCAGAGTCACTTTTTTCCCGTGAGTGGCATGTTGGAGAACGGGGTAAACTGTTTCGTAAGTTTCAATTTTGCATCACCCCAGTCAACAAAACAAATCTTGGATACCACAGAAGCAGAATCATGGTTTTACAACCTTGGATAACTAAGTACGGTTTAGAAAAACTGCCACAGTTATTAAATGTTTTGCGTGGTGAGATGAGTTTGTTTGGACCTCATTGTTGGTGTTTGCAATCAGCAGTCAGACTTTCTCCAGAAAAACAAAGACAGTTAAATAAATTACCAGGAATTATAGGTTTATGGCAGTTTAAAGCACAGTCAGAAATTCTATCTTTAGATAACCAGAATCTGACAACATTTATCCCTAGTAAGCAGTAAATTATTTTTTATACGTCGCCTTACATTCCAAAAAAATACATGCGAATTATGTCAAGCGGCGTATATATTTTGTCAAAATTGTATAAACAAAATCCCATGGATATCAAGCTTTCTCAACCACTGCCAAATATCTTTAAGAATCTAATCAAGACTACTAGATTTTGGCAAAACAATTCTTTAATTCTGCGAGAGTTTCAACATTTTCCTAAGATAACTATTTATGCCTTACTTTT
This sequence comes from Nostocaceae cyanobacterium, assembly GCA_030065825.1. Taxonomy (GTDB): domain Bacteria; phylum Cyanobacteriota; class Cyanobacteriia; order Cyanobacteriales; family Nostocaceae; genus JASJCY01. The sequence continues at coordinate 50,603 of JASJCY010000001.1, forward strand.
TTCAGTTTTAGCTGCTGCGTTTGAAGGAGTGAGTATTGGATTACTACTTCCTTTTTTGCAAAAATTGACTACTCCCAATGCAGCACCGTTTAAAATTGGCTTAGAATGGTTTGATGTTTGGATTTTGGGAATTAATGCATCCCCTGTTAGTCGTCTATATCGTATTTCTATTCTGATTTTATTTACTACTTGGATTCGTGCAGGATTTAACTATCTGGCACAATTAAATACTGAATTAGCTCAACTTCATCTTGGCGATCGCTTACGCAAGCAGATATTTGAGCAGTTACAATCTTTGCCCATTAGTTATTTTAATAAAAATCGTTCTAGTGAAATAGTTAATACGTTAACTACGGAAATTGAGCGCATCAGACAGGGTTTTAGCGGTGCGTCTTTTCTGCTGACAAGAGGTTTGACTATTTTAGTTTACCTTGTTTCTATGGTTGTAATTTCATGGCAATTAACAATTATTTCTGTATTGTTATTTTCACTGTTAGGTGTGGGTTTCAAAACCCTGAATGCCAAAATTAGAGAAAAAAGTTTTGGTATGTCAACTGCTAACGGTCAGTTTACATCTACAGCGATGGAATTTCTTCAGGGAATTCGCACAGTTCATGCATTTTCTACTCAAGATTTTGAGCGTCAACGTTATTATAATAAGAGTGAAAATGTAGTTGCTGCTTCCAAAAAAGTTGCTTTAACTTGGACTTTAATTAAGCCATTTGCGGAAGGGGTAGCTACTACCGTTCTTGTCAGCATGATTATTTTAGCTTTTAGTAGATATGTAATTCATGGTCATCTCCAAGTTGCTTCTTTGCTAACATTTTTCTTTGTCTTATTCCGCTTAGTGCCGATTATGCAAGATGTGAATGGTACTATGGCATTTATTAGCACTCTCCAAGGTTCAGCAGAAAATATTAAGGAACTGATTCGCAAAGACAATAAAACTTATTTTCAAAACGGTAAAATTGAGTTTCAGAGTTTAGAAAGGTCTATTGATTTAGTCTCAGTAGATTTTGCTTATGAACCAAGCCATCGAGTTTTACATGATATTACCCTTACCATTGAAAAAGGAAAAATGACGGCTTTAGTGGGGGGAACTGGTGCAGGTAAAACCACTCTTGCAGATTTAATTCCTCGATTTTATGACGCTACCCAAGGAAGTATTTTAATCGATGGTGTGGATGTACGGGCATTTGAAATTGCTTCTTTGCGTCGCAAAATAGCTGTGGTTAGTCAGGATAGTTTTATTTTCAATACTTCTGTTTGGAATAATATTGCCTATGGTACATCAGAAGCAAAATTAGAAGAAATTAAAGAAGCAGCATGTTTAGCAAATGCACTTGAATTTATTCTGGAAATGCCAGAAGGTTTTGATACAAAATTAGGGGATCGTGGAGTATGTTTATCAGGAGGACAAAGACAAAGAATTGCTATTGCTCGTGCTTTATTACGTAACCCAGAAATTTTGATTTTAGATGAGGCTACTAGTGCTTTAGATTCTGTTACGGAGCGATTAATTCAAGAGTCTTTAGAAAAGCTAGCAGTGGGTAGAACTGTAATTGCTATTGCTCACCGTCTTTCTACAATTTCTAAAGCCGATAAAGTTGTAGTTCTCGAACATGGAAAAATTGTAGAACAAGGTGATTATCAAGAATTACTGATGCAAAAAGGCAAACTTTGGGAATATCATAAAGCCCAATATGAACTGTAAATTGGTAATTGGTAATGGGTAATTGGTAATTGGTAATTGGTAATTGGTAATTGGTAATTGGTAATTGGTAATTGGTAATTGGTAATGGGTAATGGGTAATTGGTAATTGGTAATAAATAACCTGTTAAAACTCTAAGAGGATGTTTGAAAAGTATTATTTTAACATCACAACCCTAAAAACCTAACCCCTTCCCTAGTAGGGAAGGGGAACATAAAAATAGGGGTTTCAAAGTCTGTTTCCTCCTAGGAGAGAGATAAGAAGTGAGGTTTTTTCGTAAAGCTTTAGACTTGACAAACAACCTCTAAGAGGATGTTTATAAAATAAATAAAAACTGAGAGTCCAGAAACCGGGTTTCTTTTGGCATACATACTCAAATTCTCGGTTCTCCACCTATAAAAACCCGGTTTCTAATCTCCATGGTTGCCCTTAAATGGTGCAATATATGATGATTTTACCTTTACCAAAACACAGCACTCCAACTTGATAAATAATTAGCCAGACTTGATATAATTCATAGGGATAACTGAAACAATATGTTGTTTAATCAAGACAATAATCTTCCTTTAGCCAGCGTTATTATTCCTACCTACAATCGCTGTAATTACCTCCAAGAAGCAATTGATAGTGCTGTCAAACAGACTTATCAAAACATTGAAATTATTATTTGTGATAATTGCAGCACTGACGAAACTCAGGATGTAGTTGCAGCTTTTGGAGACTCTCGGATTAAATATTGGCAACAACCCCAAAATATCGGGATGTTTGACAATCAAATGCACGCTTTTAAGGTGGCTAAAGGTAAATATGTTGCTAGTCTCCATGATGATGATATCTGGGAAAAGGATTTTTTAGCCAAGTTAGTTCCAATTTTGGAATTACAACCAAATGCGGTTCTAGCTTTTTGCAATCAATATATTATTGATAGTAATAGCAACATTGATCATGCAGCTACTGAAAGATATACACAGGCTTATAAAAGGAATTTATTAATAGAAGGTATTTATCCATTTTTTCAGGAAATTGGATTAGTAAATAAATCAATTCCTACAGCAGCTTCTTGCTTAATACGTAATGGTTTAATTGACTGGAATAACATACCTCCAGAAGTTGGTGGAATGTGGGATTTATATTTAACTTATCTTTGTTGTATATCCGGTTATGGAGCATACTATTATCCAGAAAAACTGACTCGATATCGGGAACACCAACATACCGATACTATGCTCAGTGGAAATCGAAAGTATCAAGCCAAAATTCGCAAAGCCAAAAGTGAAATATTTTGCTATAAAAAGTTTATGGAAGACCCTTTACTAGAGAAATTTAAACCATACTTTCGCCAAAAATGGTTGTCATCTCATACAACTTTAGCTGTAGGTTTACTTCGCAGTAAACAAATCAAAGCGGCTCGTTCTTATCTTTGGAGTGCAATTAGCCAACAAAAATTTAATCTACGCACTCTAGCTGCACTTACTCTTAGTTATGCACCGCAAAATTTAGCCAATCTTCTCCTATAAATTTTAAACTCTACATATACGAGGAAAGATAAAAAACAAGAAGTAATTCTATAGGTCATTAGTCAGTGAAAATTTGTATTGTTACTCATAAAATTAAAAAAGGTGATGGTCAGGGTAGAGTAAACTATGAAGTAGTAAAAGAAGCTATCAATCGTGGACATCATCTCACATTATTAGCTAGTGAAATCGCACCGGAATTATTACAAACTCCCCTAGTTAATTGGGTTTGTATTCCAGTAGCAGGTATACCCACCGAATTGCTGCGAAATTTCTTTTTTGCTCAAAAAAGTGCTGCATGGTTGCGTCAACATCGCCAAGAAGTTGATTTAGTCAAAGTTAACGGTGCAATTACCCTTACCAGCGCAGATGTTAACGCAGTGCATTTTGTCCACAGTTCTTGGTTAAAATCCCCCGTGCATATTTCCCGCATTCGTCGAGATATTTACGGTTTGTACCAATGGCTGTACAGCGCTTTAAATGCCCGGTGGGAAAAATTGGCTTTTCAGAAAGCACAAATCATAGTTGCAGTATCCCAAAAGGTAGCACAGGAATTAATCAATATTGGTGTATCCAAAAAACGTATCCGGGTAATTGTTAACGGTGTTGACTTGCAAGAATTTACACCGGGTGTCGCTTTTCGCTCAAAATTCAATTTACCAGAAAATGTCCCTTTGGCGCTATTTGCAGGAGATATCCGCACAAGACGCAAAAACTTAGATACCGTACTTCAGGCTTTAGTCAAAGTCCCTAATTTACATCTAGCTGTCGTGGGAAATACTGAGGGTAGCCCCTTTCCTCAGCTAGCGAAATCCTTGGGATTACAGCAACGGGTACATTTTCTGGGTTATCGCCGGGACGTTGCCGAAATTATGCGGACAGCAGATGTATTTGTTTTTCCCTCTCGTTACGAAGCTTGCACCCTGGTATTGCTAGAAGCCCTCGCCTCTGGATTGCCTGTCATTACAGCTATTACCACAGGAGGAGCAGAATTAGTTACACCGGAATCTGGGGTAATTTTACCCAATTCAGATGATACCGAGGCTCTAGCCCAGGCTTTATCTGACTTAATCAGTAATAGCACTCTCAGGGAACGAATGGGTAAAGCAGCTCGTGCTTTTGCTGAACAACATAGCTGGAATGTGATGGCACAAACCTATATCGATTTATTTGAGGAGTTAAGCCAAAATGCGCCACACTGTTCTCATCCCCACCTATCGCCGTCCTCTCGACCTTTCACGCTGTCTATCAGCCCTACAGACACAAACTAGGTTACCATTTCAGGTGATAGTGATTGTCCGAGATACGGATACGGAAACTTGGCAATTCCTAGCAGACTTCAATCCCGGTAACTTACCGTTGCGTACCGTCAAAGTTATGGTTCCAGGGGTAGTTGCAGCCCTCAATGCTGGCTTGGAAGCGGTGGAAGGAGATATTGTTTCCATCACCGATGATGATGCTGCACCCCATTGCGATTGGTTAGAAAGAATTGCCGCTTACTTTATCAATGATAGTTGCATTGGTGGAGTTGGTGGACGGGATTGGGTATACCAAAATCATAAGTTAGAAGATGATTCCCGTGAGGTTGTCGGTAAGTTACAGTGGTTTGGACGAGTCATTGGTAACCATCACTTGGGAGTAGGAACACCTAGGGAAGCAGATGTTCTCAAAGGGGTAAACATGAGTTTTCTCTCCTGTGCGATCGCACCTTTGCGTTTTGATGCCAGAATGCGGGGTACGGGTGCCCAAGTACACTTTGAGCTTGCGTTTTGTCTGGCATTAAAAAGGGCAGGATGGAAGTTAATTTTCGATCCCCAAGTGGAGGTAGATCACTATCCAGCAAAGCGTTTTGATGAAGATAAACGGCAGCAATTTAATCACATTGCCTTTACAAATGCAGTCCACAACGAAACCCTAGCCTTATTAGAACATTTTTCTGATGTACAAAGGTTAGTGTTTTTTATTTGGAGTTCATTAGTAGGAACCCGAGAAGCATTAGGTTTTGTACAGTGGTTACGATTGTTACCCAGCGAAGGCAGTTTATCAGGACAAAAATGGCTGGCTTCCATGCGGGGACGTTGGCAAGGCTTTTGTACATGGCAACAGTATCAACAGACACACCAAAAAAGGGATCGCCGTTTACTGGTTTCTACAGACGCTGAATGATGGAAAAATGACCGTAGGGGCGGGGTTTCCCCGCCCGGAATTCAAAATTCAAAATACCCCTACGGGAAAGCAAGCTACAAAATTAAAAATTCAAAATTGGTGATTCCTAAAACAATTAAAAATTCAAAATTGGTAATTCCGAAAACAATTAAAAATACCCTACGGGAAGCGCAAAGCGCTACAAAATTCAAAATTGGTAACTCCGCGCCTTCTAACTTCTGGGCGCAAGCTTTGCGCCCCTATAAACTTCTGGGCGCAAGCTTTGTGCCCCTACAAAATTCTGGGCGCAAGCTTTGCGCCCCTACAAATTCCTAACTTTTTAAATGATGAATATTAGACAAACATTTTCCCCTGATTCCTCCTATATTTTGCCAAAAAAACCATCAACTTTAGGGTGGCTAGCAATTGGGGGATTTATCCTCTTAACAACTGTCTGTACCCTAGCTGGTGCTGGTAGCATTATTCGTCCTGTCTTTCCCCTAACTGCGTTGATAGTTGCATTTTTTCTATACTTAAAATATCCGATATTATACTTAGGTTTTACCTGGTGGATTTGGTTTCTGACGCCCTTGGTTCGCCGTCTGGTAGATTATCGCAGTGGTTGGGTAGATCCGAATATTATCCTACTAGCGCCTTTCTTGGTAACTCTGGTAACTGGTATCACTTTACTCAAACACCTGCCTAAATCCTACCGCAATGGTGGTTTTCCATTTGTGATGGCGATTATTAGTGTGGGCTATGGTTTCCTGGTGGGACTCATTTATTTTGATAAGATGTTGGTCTTCCGCACAACACTGGACTGGATTACACCGATTCTGTTTGGGTTCCATCTGTTTGTGAATTGGCGAGAGTATCCCCAGTATCGGCAAAATATGCAAAATGTATTTATCTGGGGCGTATTATTAACGGGTATTTACGGAGTTATTCAGTATCTGATTGCACCAGAATGGGATTGCTTTTGGTTAATCCAAACCAGACTAACTACATTTGGCGATCCCGAACCCTTGGGGATTCGTGTCTGGAGTACCATGAATTCACCCGGTCCGTTTGCAATCGTGATGATGGCGGGGTTAGTATTGTTATTTAGTAGTCAACATTCCCTGCGGATTTTCGCCTCAGCTGCGGGTTATTTGGCATTTCTCTTAAGTATGGCACGTGCTGCTTGGGGAGGGTGGTTAATAGCACTGCTTTCTTTGCTGACTAATCTCAAACCCAAGCTGCAAATGCGGTTAATGTTAACCATTCTGATTATGGCATTATGCGTAGTTCCACTGACTACCGTTGAACCATTTTCGGAGGTGATTAGCGATCGCTTTGAAACTTTCACTAATATCGAAAAAGACCAAAGTTTTATGGATCGTTCGGAAAATTACGAAAGAAATCTCAACGTTGCTTTGTCTACGGCTTTGGGTAATGGTATTGGTGGAACTTGGATGGTTGACGACGATGGTAAGCTAATTCAGATTGTCTTGGATAGTGGTATTTTAGATACATTTTTTGCCTTGGGTTGGTTTGGTGCAATTCCTTACCTGGGAGCAATTATTATCCTATTACATAATTTATTTCAGGGTTCTGAAGGACGCAGTGATTCCTTTGCTAGTGCTTCTCGTTCGATTTGTATAGCGATCTTCTTTCAGTTGATTTTTAGTAGCTTAATGATTTCCCTTGCAGGTGTGGTGTTTTGGGGATTTTTGGGGATGGGTATGGCTGCGAAGAAATATTATTTACAACAGCGGGTAAATGGTAGAAATAATTATTAATCGCGAGAGATTAGACCATTAATTTGAGCTTTTCCATCAGCAAAATTAAAAACTTCAAACATTAATTGAACTTCATAACTACTTGATTTAATTACTTGGGAATCATTATTCCTAAATTTCCTTACACAATTGTAAGTGTCATCTGCTTCTTTTTGGATTTGCGATCCAGTTTCGACAACAGGCTGTTCTTTTATGGTAGAATTTAATTTTTTATCAACTGTATTTAAGTATTTATCAATTTTTAAATAGCAATTTAATTTTGTCCATTCTGGTAATTGGTTGTATTTTTGAATCAAAATTGTCTGATATCTTTCTTTTCTTTTTTGATTCATATTCTCTGTTTCTGTTTGGTTGTCACTATCTGTTTGATATATCTGTTTGTATACCTCTAAACCTTGTTTAGTTTCAGATGGAGGTAAAGGAGTATTCTCTTCTAATCCTTCTGAAATAAATTCACCTGGCATATATTCATTTTTGTTTCTATCTTTAACTAAATTTGTTTCAGTTAAATTTATTTTATTGAAATCCACTTTAGACCAGTTAAGTACAATCTCAGCTATTGTGGCTTCTATTAGCAATTTTGTTTCTTGATTGTCTTTGGTATAAAGTTTAGATAAAAAATCATTTATTCGTTTATTTTTAATTTCAAAATTTATTTTATCTAAAGCTAATACAACTTCATGAAAATATTTTAGATTTATTCTAGAAAATTTATCTTGCTCCATTTCATTTATAAAATAAATCACATTCTGGACATTTTGAGAAATTTTATCTTTGTGAATTGACTTAAGGTCGTCTCGTATATCTTTAATCTCTTTAAATAAATCATCCAGAATTTTTTTCTTGGCTTCTTCGATATAAAGTTGAATTTTGGTGATATCTCCTTGAGCAATCTTTCCTAAAAAGCCAGATTCTGATTTGAGTAATTCTTGCAAGATAGTCACTCTTGATAGACCAATTAATGACTGAGCATCTTTTTTGCCTATACCTTTTATATACTCTTGTTTTGCTTGTTCTAACTGTAAATTTAATTCGTATGCTTGACCGATTTTTGGTGATATTTCAGAATCAGGATTAATTATTTGTAGCTTTTTATAACTTTTTATGCTTTGAGCAAAATCATTGTTATTAAAATATTCTTGGGATTGTTGAACAAATTTTTCTTCTAATTTAGAAACTCCAACTTCCTTTATTCCCCAAAAGGTAGAGGCTAAAACAATTGCTGCTAAAAGTGTAACCTCGCTATGAAAATGACGAGGAATAGAGATTTTATCAAGCCATTTCTTAACTTGATTTTTACCTGTATCTGTGAGGGTTCCACCTGCGAAGAAAACTCCCAATAAGGCTTGAGTGAGTGTCACAAAAGTTCCAGCAATATTTGAGCTTCCAATTGCTAAAATCACTTGTAGTGTTTGAGTAAAAATAGCAGTTGCTCCGATTGAAACAAAAACTGTTGCAGTATTAGCTATCCAATCTGATCTATCCCAGTTACTAATTTGGGTTCTAAACTTTTTCCACCACCAAGAGTTAGGCTTTTTAGTGTATAATTCAATCTCTTTCTCTAACTGATTTTTTTGGATTAAATAATTCTTTCTATGTTTTCCTTCCCAAGCGGATATTAGTCTAACTAATTGTTTTTTCAACTCAACATCATTTTTGGAGATGATTGTGATATCTTCAACCGTTTGTTTGTTTCCAATGTCATCATTTTCATCGATGAATTCTTGAATCCAATCGCGAATAAGTAAAACTTGAACAACTTGGTCAAATGATGGGATAGTTGTTGACTTAAGTTCGGTCAGTTGTATTTGATATTGGTCTATAGCATCATTAAAATTAGTCATGATCAAATTCCTTGTGTGGTGTTTTAGAGATTCCTGGGAAAGGGTGGGTAAACCAATTTGGTGCGAGTATTCAGAATTACCCACCAGACCTGTTTGGACAAGCCATAAATTGTCAAAAGACATCTTGTAAAACTTATCCTAGTACACTACAGAGGAAATAAAGCACCTTTGAAGTAACAAAAAAGGGTAGACTTGAAATCCACCCCATAGACCTTATGGATTAAATTTTTGGTTTTAAACCTTTAGTACCGATTTCCTCCCCGTCTAGAGGAACCTCTGTTTTCACGGGGTTTAGCCTTATTAACTTTGATGGTGCGTCCCATCCATTCAGCCCCATCCAGAGCTTCAATCGCTGCAACTTCTTCTGCATCCGTTTCCATTTCTACGAAACCAAAACCTCGCACCCGTCCAGTTTCCCTGTCTGTGGGTAGTTGAACCTTTTTCACAGTTCCATATTCTGCAAAAACTTGTCTGACGTCATCTTCCTCAACTTGATAAGACAGATTACCGACATAAATTGACATAAAACATCTCCAGAATCAGATAGTGTAGAGAGTTGGATTCGGAGACAGGCTTGTATATCTTGATCATCGAGATAAAAACAAACTGCAAAACCGAATATAGCCTTCCTCATTGATGAGGATAACACAATATTTACAAAGCCTGCATACCGTACTTGATGTTAAAGTGGTTATTTTTTTGAGGGCTGAAACTGGGGTATTTTGAGGATTTTTAACTTTTGTCACCTACACCCTACTGGCTATCGCAACAGTTTTATTTTGGGGTTAAAACCGTTTTTTTAATGAAATAGTTTTTTGGGGTTAAAACCGTTTTTTTAATGAAATAGTTTTTTGGGGGGTGAAACCGTTAGAGGTTATTTATAAAGTAAACCTTAAGACCCAAGAAACCGGGTTTCTTTGAGACTAAGTACGATGGGGATTCGATACTCCACCCATAGAAACCCGGTTTCTTACGATGGGGATTCGATACTCCACCCATAGAAACCCGGTTTCTTACGATGGGGATTCGATACTCCACCCATAGAAACCCGGTTTCTAATACCAATTTGAAAAAAGAATGGGACACATGGTTGGTAGGGACGCGGTTTCTGTGTCCCTACAATTAGATTTGTTGCAAAGATTTAGGGAAGGGAGTTATTTGAGTGTTCCAACCCTTATAAACTCAAGCTGTAAACAATTACCTTTGCTTTCCAATCTTCTTCTACAAACACCAAATATTCACCATTTCTGCGACGATAAGCGCGGATACCGTAAGGAATATCAATCCATCCACTTTCAAAGGCTACCTCTTTCCCTGGCTTGATGATTTTGACAAATTTTCCGGTTTGTGCTTTGTAGATGTAAACTTCTGCGGTTTTAAAGGTGACTAAAAATACGTAGTCTCCCGCTATACTCATGGAGGCTGTTAACAATTCTGGATTTGCTTGGGGGTTATAGGGAACTTTTATTCGCCAGCGTTGTCTGGGATTTCCTGAACTCCAGTGATCGTAGCGCGCTAGTTCGGAACCATACCATTTGGAATCATCACGGGTTGCGGGGTGTTCTCTTGTAAACCCAGACAAATACATGGTGTCGGTTGCGGGTATATATTCAATTCTTCTGATGTCGGTAAAGATGTGGGGAGTTTTCTGTTTTTCTATAGCGCTATAGTTGTAGATGGGATTACCCTTGTCATCTATTCCTTGTAGGGGATAATGACGAATACCCACACCATCATGGGTGCGTAAGGTTTTCCATACGTCTCCTTTGCTATCTACCCACCAACCACCTATATAGGGATAATCTTTGCTATTGTCGTACTCACCCTTGTCGAATGCACCGTTACCATTGCGATCGCGCCAAATCCATTCTCCCTCTGGTGGTTGAAAGGTTAACCAATTTCCCTTGATAGCTTTTCCACCTTTACCATTTGTCCCCACAAACATCCCGGAAGGAATTGCAATTTCTCCATCTGTGCTTGGTTGGAAACGATAAATTTCCAGGAAACTGTTATACATATCTGTGAGGAACATGATGGGTTTACCCTGGATGCGACGAAAAAAGACGGAGGTAGGGGATGTGTGTAGACGGGGATCTTGGGGGTATTTAAAGGGGTTGAGTGTATAACCTTTATATGTCCATTGCTTACCCGCACCTTTGCGGTAGTCCATTAAAAAACGTTCCTGTTTGGCGAATACCTCCACCCCGTCTGTTTGGGGATCGACATCTGCATTATCGACAAAATGCAAACCTAGTAATCGCCACTGTAGCTTTCCTGATGGTGAAAGTTTCCTTAAATCAGTCCCTCCATGGAAACCATTGCTAACATAAATATTTCCAGATGCATCCGTACCCACTCCACTTAAGTCGTAAAATTTTAAATCTCGGACTTCCCCAGAAACACCTGCATAAATACCGCCTTTAACGCCGAAAGTCCGCACCATTACAGCCTTACGGCGGATATCATAAATTAGTACTTGCTGACGAGGACCATTTTCTGCTACCAACAACCTACCGCGATTATCAATGGCGATCGCGCTGGGTTTTACCACATCTGCAATCTGTTGTGGTAATTGTTTTCCGTATCTGGAATAATGTAGAATTTTTGCAGGTATATTTCCCTGTTTTTGGGAAATCACCCACAAATTTCCTTGTTTATCTATAGCAATCTGTTGGGGACGGAAAACTTGAAAACTGCCTAATCGCCTACCAAAGAATTTGGTACTGTAGATATAAATCTGGTTAGCTGCTACATCGCTGACATATAAACGACCATTTGCTGTAGCTAATCCAGTAATAGGACTTTTGGTACTAATAATTAGCATACTTCTATCCCAACCTCGTCCCCCAATAAAAGGTGCGGGTTTTCCCGATAGATAATAGCGTCGGACACAATACCAAGTAGTTCCCGATGGTGGATAATCTCCCCCTGGTTTACCCTCCAAGGATTGTTGCATAGCTACGTAGATATAATTGCGATCAACTGCAATTACTTTCCCCCCATGTCTTCCCCATCCATGCAAATCTTCGGCTTTACCAATTACATCTCCGTTTTGATAAATTCCTACCTCTCGTCCTGCTTCATCCCAAATGCTATTAGTATAAACTTTGCCATCAGCAGTGACATACATTCCATCAATTTGAATTTGTACCCATTTATTACCACCACCAAAACTATTACCTATCCACGAGGTTTTGTAGGCAAATGCTGATGCATCACCAGTTGTCAAATAAATAGCAATGATAATAGTAGTGATGATACCAATGATTGTGTAGCAGTAAGCATATAAGTTAGGAAATTCTGTTTTGTTTAAAAGGGAAAGGGGAACAGAGAATAGGGAACAAAAAAATGTTCTCATTTGAAAACTTAGTCCTATTCTTGACAAGATTTTTACTAACTTTATGTATCGAGAGTAACTATAATTAAAGATTTTTTTGAAGAGTAGATTAATCATCTTACTTGTGTATAACTGTGTATAAGAATATTTGAGGGGATCGCAGTTAAGAATATTCCTAGTGGTTTGTCCCATTAATTCTGAGGGGTTTCCATCACACCCACCTGGGACTATAAGTCCCAGTCTAATAGTCAAAGTCATATAAATATGACTATAAAACTAGCCATCAAAACTAATGGGACAGAACACTAGGTTGGGTTGAGGCTTTGCAAAACCCAACAAACTCGGCAAAATGAATATTGGATTTTCTTCCACTCCTGGGGAGAAGTCAGTTACAAACCAACCTACACATTTTTATTTTTTAGCCTATTCCTTGCAGTATTGGGGGGTGAGGATAGAGATTGATATCATTTACCCTTCGCTTTACTTATATCTAACAAAACGCTGGTTTCCTATTGAATAAATCATCTTCATGGAAACTTTATTTAAATTACATATGATTTTTAAAAACAATTAAATTACATCCAATATTTTGACTAAAAGACACCAAGATATTAAAACTTCATAAAAAAGTAAATTTAACTACAAAAAAACATAGGATTAAATTGTCATTTGATATATAAATTAATCATCTTGAATTATTTGCTTAAAAACAATCCATACACAGATAAAGCATCAAATAAATGGAAGAAAAACAAGAGAATATCGCTTCACCATCTGCATCAATTTTTTGTCTGGGATTAGGTTGGTTTCCGAAAACACCCGGAGGATTAGAAAGGTATATTTATGAACTGACTCAACAGTTAGTAGCTAATCAAGACAAAGTAGAATTATGTGGAGTTGGTTTACCAGATACTGAACCTAATTCACTGCTAAAACTATATAATTTAGCTTCTGCAGATAGTCCAATTTGGCAGAGGTTTTTGTCTATTCGGAGGAACTTCCGGAAGATAAATATTAACAAGGTAGATGCAATTAATTTACACTTTGCATTATACAGCTTTCCAATTATGGATTTGTTACCAAAGGAAGTACCAATTACCTTTAATTTTCATGGACCTTGGGCATGGGAAAGTCAAGCAGAAGGGGTAAATAAATTAACTGTTTCACTCAAACAATCGCTGATAGAAAAACGGGTTTATAGTCAGTGTGATCGCTTTATAGTTTTGAGTAAAGCATTTGGGAATATTTTGCATAAAAACTATCAAATTAACTGGGATAAAATTCATGTAATTCCTGGAGGAGTAAATCTGAATAAATTTCAACCCAATTTATCAGTTTACGAAGCACGAGAAAAATTAAAATGGTCGCAATCAAGACAGATAATATTTACATCTCGTCGTTTAGTGCATAGAGTTGGAATTGATAAATTATTGAGTGCATTAGCAATAATTAAGCCTAGAATACCGGATGTTTGGCTAGCAATTGCTGGACGTGGTTATTTGCAAACAACACTACAACAACAAGTTAGAGAATTAGGATTAAATGACCATGTAAAATTCTTAGGTTTTCTGCCAGATGAACTTTTACCAGTAGCCTATCAAGCGGCTAATTTAACTGTAATGCCTAGTCAATCTTTTGAAGGATTTGGATTAGCAATAGTAGAATCATTAGCCTGTGGAACTCCTGTTGTCTGTACTCCTGTGGGGGGAATGCCAGAAATTATCAAACCATTTTCACCAGACTTAATTACTGCTGATTGTGAAGCTGTGACAATTGCAGAGAAGCTAGAACAATTATTCTTAGGAAAGATTTCCAAACCTTCTAGAAAATTATGTCATCAGTATGCAGTAGAAAACTTTAATTGGGATAAAATAGCCCAACAAGTACGCCAAATTTTATTAGCATAGCCAATTTTGTAACTGCGTAAATTTATGATTAATTATTTGTCACTTCAACACTAAAATGCCAAAAAAATTAATTCGTAGGGGCGCGGTTTCCGCGCCCGTACAATTGGATAGATTGCAAACATTTTTGGATTTGATATTAGCCCAAGAGACTATTTATAAGGTAAATATTAAGTCTCTAGGTGTAGGAAAAAACGAGATTTATATGGGTGGAGTATCGAATTTGCATCGTAGTTAGTCTCAAAGAGGCAGAAACCGGGTTTCTATGGGTGGAGTATCGAATCCCCATCCTACTTAGTCTCAAAGAAACCCGGTTTCTTGGGTCTTAAGGTTGATTTGATAAATAACCTCTAAAATGAGGTAATTATCATCACTAAATCTTACTTCAAAATATTTAAGGATATGGATATAAATGAGAATTTTATTTTTAGACCAAAGTGGTAAATCTGGCGGTGCAGAACTATGTTTAATCGACATCGCCAAGCCTTATAAAGATAGTTGTCTGGTAGGTTTATTTGCAGATGGTGATTTTAGAAAAAAACTAGAACAAAATCAAATACCAGTCCAAGTATTAAACACCCAAACAATCAAAGTTAGTAAAGAAAGTAGCTTATTACAAGGATTAAAAAGTCTCAGTCAACTTATACCTTTAATTCTGAAAGTAGCGCAAATAGCCCGCAAATACGATTTAATTTACGCTAACACCCAAAAGGCTTTAGTTATTGGTGCATTAGCCAGCTTTTTCACCCGTCGTCCTCTGGTTTATCATTTACATGATATTCTTTCTCCTGAACATTTTAGTTCTACAAATCGCCACCTTGCAGTTTTCCTAGCTAATCACTTTGCATCATTAGTAATTGCTAATTCTCAAGCCAGTAAAACAGCATTTATCGCCGCAGGAGGGAATGGAAAAATAACGGAAGTAGTTTACAACGGCTTTGATTGCAACAAGTACCACATCCAACACTCAGAAGTTAAAAAACTCAGGCAAAATTTAGGAACCAAGAGTCAATTTATCATCGGACACTTCAGTAGACTTGCACCTTGGAAAGGACAACATATATTAATCGAAGCATTAGCCAACTGTCCCGAAAATGTGACAGCAATATTAGTGGGAGATGCACTATTTGGTGAACAAGATTATGTACAACAGTTACACCAACAAGTAGAAACACTCAAACTTTCAAAACGAGTGAAATTTTTAGGATTTCGTGATGATATTCCCCAACTAATGGCTGCTTGCGATTTAGTTACCCATACCTCCACTGCTGCTGAACCCTTTGGGAGGGTAATTGTAGAAGCAATGTTATCTCAAAAGCCTGTAATTGCAGCTAAAGCTGGTGGTGCAATGGAATTAATAGAACATGGAGTAAATGGTTTTCTCAGCACACCAGAAAATCCCCAGGAACTAGCAGAAATTATTATTAACTGCTGTCAAAATCGCGAAAAAACTTTAGAAATTGCTCATCATGCATGTACTACAGCAAGTCAACGATTTGATGTGAACAATATTAATCAACAAATTGCTAAATTGCTTTTTACTCTTAAGAAATAGAGGGAATAGGGAACAGGGAATAGGGAATAGGGAATAGGGAACAGGGAATAGGGAATAGGGAATAGGGAATAGGGAATAGGGAATAGGGAATAGGGAATAGGGAAAAAGGGATGATTTTGATGGTTTTGTGGGCTAGGCATCTTAGTTTGTGGAACGGAGAGCAGCGCGTTGCGGAGCCAGTCACGTGCGCGGGTTTCCCGCGTTGAGTGAACTGGCGTTGGGGTTCCCCCCGTTGTAGCGACTGCGGGGCATCCCTGCCCGTTTTCTATATTTCACCAGGCAGGCAAGATGCCTACCCCACTCATATTCATCCCTTAATTCAGCAATGCCGTTTTATCAACGTAAAATTCATATTTTTGCTATTAGTGATTCTCAATCAAAGCGATTTTTCACCCAGGTGCAGAATTGCCAATTTTATAACACTATCAAAATTGCAATATCCAAGACAAAATACTCTATGCTTATCCATCCATAATGAATAATACACATCTTGCACCTGGGTCAGAAAGCGAGGCAGCGCGTTGGGCGGGTTTCCCGACTTAAAGCGACTGCCGGGGTTTATTGGAAATATTAACCTGTCAAAACCCTAATTTTTCCTTTATAAACCCGGTTTCTTCATGCTTACCCTCCAATGCTGCAAGATATGACATAAGTTTAAGTGGAGACAACATGAATATTATTAACATTGAAGCAGAAGATTATATCACCTTTGAAGATAAAACTTCTGGGAATATAGGTGGCGTATATCGTAATGACGATGTTGATATAGAAAACAGTAATGATAGCAACGGTGGCTATTCTGTTGGTTGGATAGAAACAGGAGAATCCCTGACATATAATCTTATCATTCCTGAAGATTGTAATTATAAATTAGTAGTACGCGCAGCTTCTGCTGTTGATGGCGACCATAGTTTTACTATTTCCATAGGTACGCAATCACGAGAATTAAATTTAGAAAATACTGGTGGATGGTATGCTTGGGAAAATGTATATTCTCCAGAATTATTATCTTTAAACGCAGGAGAACATGAACTAAAAATTGAAATGCTAGGCAGCCATTTTAATCTTAACTATTTTCAACTAATTCCTATAAATAATAATGACAAAATACAGGAAATAAATCTTGATTTTGGCAACATATTTAATGGTGGTATTGGCAATCAAACCTTTGAAGATACTGGAATTGATACTGTTAATTACACACAAACAAATAGTGGTATTAACGCTAACTTAAATGATGGAATTGTCAATTATAATTCTGTCCTAGTAACCGATACTCCACTCACAATTATGCCCTTAGGAGATTCCATTACCGAAGGCTATTTAGCATCAGACTATGGTGGTTACCGTGATGATTTATGGAGTTTATTAACTAATAACGGTTATAACATTGATTTTGTAGGAAATCGGTCTCGCGGATCTGGTAATTTTGATAAAGACCATGCAGGGGTTACTGGTGAAAGAATAGATCAAGTTGCTAATCGCGTCAATGGCTTATTAAATACCTATCAACCAGATGTAGTACTGTTGATGATTGGTACTAATGATATTCTTCAGAATAATAATCTCGATGATGCACCCAATAGATTGAGTAATCTCATCGACCAAATTACCAATTTATCACCTAATACCCATCTTTTTGTTGCTTCTATCCCCCCAGATAAAAATCCAGCCAGAAACCAACTTGTACAACAATATAACTCTTTCATTCCCAGTATAGTTAATAGTAAATGGGTTGCGGGTAAAAACGTCACCTTTGTTGATATCTTCAGTCAAATGAACATCTATGATTTAGAAGATGATGTTCACCCCACACCCACTGGTAACAATAAAATTGCTCAATCTTGGTACAATGCACTTCCTAATATTTATACTCCCCACAATTCCCTCAACAGTAATAAAGATACCCTGAACAATATCGACAATATTATTGGTACTAACTACAACGATACTTTAACAGGTAGTAGCACTGATAATATTATCGTTGGTGGTGCAGGTAATGATGTACTTACTGGTGATGCTGGTGCAGACAAATTTGTTTTAGCATCGGGAAGTGGTACAGATATCATTACCGATTTTCAAGTAGGTGAAGATTTATTAGTACTCTCAAATAATTTAACCTACGACCAAATTAATATTGTTTCTGGTTCTAATTTTGGTTACAGTTCTAACGACACTTTAATTCTCAATCAAAATCAACATTTAGCTGTACTAACTGGAATTGAAGCTAACAGTATCACCCCTGATATTTTTGCTATTTCATAGTACCAAGATTAACGGTGCGTTAGACGCATTAGACATCTGGTGGAAAAGAATGTTCCAGACGTAAAATTTTACGTCTGGAACAAGGGTTGTAGCTGACGCATATTTAATTTTCACCCTTAGGTCTATTGCCCAAGTTATCCTTCAAAGTGATATACCACTGATGCGTCTAACACACCCTACAAGAAAATTATGCTGCTTCCCGCAACTGTGGCTTTTCCACCACCTCCGAAACATTCAATGATAACTGTTCCCCTTGCGGTACAGCAGCATTTTCTAATACTTTAACTTCAATATTTACACTGATTAAATAACTCCCTGTATTCGCTCCAATTGCTTCTGTAACTAGCTTTGCCATGTCTGGACGCTTGCCAGTTAACGGGTCACGTAATATACATCTATCCCATTCGTGTTTAGCAGTGGGGTTGAGGCTGAGAATATAGTGCTTAATCATAAGATATACCTTGAATCCATCTTCTGTGACACAAGCCTGCTGAGTAAATATCACTTTTCCCTTATTTTAGTACATATATACCATATTGTCAAAATTCCATGGTCAAAACAAAAGGACAGGATATTAACATCCTGTCCGTCAAAAGAACCTAAAAAACCGGGTTTATTGTTAAACCTAGATTTTCCGATATAAATCCATTACACCTCTTTGAAAATTAAATATGGGTCAGCTACAACCCTTGTTCCAGACGTAAAATTTTACGTCTGGAACATTCTTTTCCACCAGATGTCTATTATCTAATTACCTTTGTTATTCATAGAACCGTTATTATCCAAAGCGTAGGCTAAACTTGGAGTTTCATTAATCCAAATCGTTTGTTGCGGTACGGAAATAGAAATTTCGGCTTGATCCAAAGCAATTTTGAGACGACGACGAAACTCCCGTGACACATCCCATTGTTTGAGGGGTTGTGTCTTAATCCATACACGAATCATCAAACCGCGATCGCCAAAATTATCAACCCCCAAAACTTGCGGAGTATCAACAATTAGGGATTTCCATGTCGAATCTTTTTTCATTTCCAAAGCAACATTTTTAATCACATCTAAAGCCTTATCAACATCAGCTTGATAGGTAATAGGAATAGTTAAATCAGCACGAGACCAACGGCTAGAAAGATTAGCAACAACTTTAATTTCACTATTAGGAATAGTGATTAAACGTCCTTCCGCATCTCGTAGTTGTGTCATTCGCAAATTCAGATTTTCTACTAATCCCCCCATATCCCCCACAACAATTACATCACCCAAAGCATACTGGTCTTCCAGAATAATTAAAAAGCCATTTATTGCATCTTTAATCAAACTTTGGGAAGCTAGAGAAACCGCAACACCAACTAAACTTGCACCAGCAAGTAAAGGAATTAAATCTATACCCAAAGTTGCTAGAGATACGAGAATACCAACTCCTACCCAAACAACCGTCACCACACTTTTTGTAATCCCAGAAATGGTAGAAATTCTTAACTGGAGTCGCCTAGATGTTTCTGGAGTTAGTAGGGCACCACTCTTAACTAAAGCAGATGCAAAACGGTCAATTAACACATAACTAAAACGGATTCCCACATAAATTAACAGTCCAATAAATCCCAATCTGAGAGGAATTTGGGCAACTGCTGGAATTGCCACTTGCAGCCATCTTGTATGGGGAAACAAGCCCAATATAAAGTAACTTCCACCTCCCCAAATTCCTGTTTGGGTAAGTTGAAAAAGTCGCCGTTTTACTTCTTTTAAATTATGGTATTGTTTGAGATTAAGGAGGTTAGAAATTGGTTCTATTCTTGGGGAAACTGGCGAAACTTCTTGGGGCTGATTTTTTTGGGAACGACGCCATAAGCAACCAACTCCCCAACTCAGAAAAATCATTGTTACTCCAGAAGCAGTTGCAATTATTCCTTGTTGAATTAAAAACTGCGTCTGTCGTTCTTGTTTTGCCTTTTGTAAACCTTGTTGTAATAAATCCTTAATCTCTCGATCAAAGTTAGCAAAATTGAAGCTTTGCACTCTCATATCTTGCTCAGACAAAGTAACAAGATATTTACCGTTGACACTAATTTCTTTAGCTCCATTGACATCCTGAATGTTAATATTTAATTCAGCATCCGGATTATTGATATAAGTTTGCTCAACTTGAGCCAAATTGTCTTGAATTTTGTTTATTCTATCTCCAATATTTGCCTTAGTTGAAGTTACTTGAAACAAACGCCGACCATCCAAGTAAACCCAACCTGTGACAATCTTATTGTTTGAATCATTAATCCTTAAGGTAGGTGTTTGTAGATTAGGTACAGGAAAAATGGGAAGCTGTGCAGCAACTTTTGGCATTACTCCCACAGTGATCGCCATTGAAGACAAAGTTATTGCCACAAATTTTAAGCGCAATGGATACCTCCTATTTAATCAAGATGCTGTCAACTTAGCCGTTTCCAGGTTGTCACATCAATCGTGTAAATGTACCTATCTAAAGTAGAGATTTTTCAGCATCTGCTTAACAAAAAGTTAATCCTGTAAATATTACTTAACCAAACCTGAAATGTCCAGCTACACCGTCTTTGTGGCAGAAATTAGAGCATTTTCACCCCACAAAGAAGACAATTTGAATGTCAATTTGACAAATTAATTGTCATAATTATAGGTAAAGCTTGAGAGATACAATGACAAAATTTAAAAATACATATCCAAAGGAGGATGACGAAGCCTTATTAATGCAGTACTTGTTCGATGAAACAGTAGCACTATTTCACCGCTTGCGGGTAACAGCAGAGCAAGTTCACCATCGCCAAGAAATGTCAGCAGGGGGTCGCGGTATCCTCAAAGATTTGGCACGCAATGGAGCGCAGACAGTACCACAAATGGCTCGTACTCGTTTTGTGTCAAGGCAACATATCCAAACCCTGGTAAACCTATTGATAGATGAGGGTTATGTAGAGTTGCTTGATAACCCAGCTCATAAGAGTTCACATCTAGTGAGTCTGACTGCAACTGGAAAAAACCTGATTGAGGAGATGAACCTCCGGGAAACAAAGCTATTGACGGCTTTGGAAACAGACATTGACTTAGAGGATTTACAGACTACAGTCCAAGTTTTGCAACAAATGCGGCAATTACTAGCAAGTAAACAATGGCAACAATTACTAGAGACAAACAAATAATACTGGAGTATAAAAATGAAGACTACATCATCATCATCTTCCGTGACAATTTCATCCTTTGCTTGTAAACCAACAGGCATTATTAAGCAGTTTTCCAAACCTCAAGGGATACTCGGCTGGATAATTGGTCAATTGATGGCTGTGAAAAATAAACAACGTAGCCTTTGGGTAATTTCACTGTTAAATATTCAGCCAGAGGACCAGATTCTGGAAATTGGTTTTGGTTGTGGAATGGATATTAAACGGGTAAGTGATTTAGCCTCAAAGGGATTTATCGCTGGGATAGATCATTCTCAAACAATGGTGCAACAAGCCCAAAATCGTAACATGGTTGCAATCCAACAAGGGAGAGTAGAACTACAGTGTGGTCAAGCTACAACCATACCTTACCCTGATGACTCCTTTGATCAGATTTTTTCCATTAACGTCGCTCAATTTTGGGAAAATCCCACTCAGGTATTGCAGGAATTACACCGTGTACTCAAACCAGGGGGATTAATTGCGATCGCTATCCAACCCAGAACAGCGAATGCTACCGAAGAAACAGCACGACAAATCGGTAAAACCTTGGTGGAGAATTTCCAAGCAGCTGGATTGAGAGAAATTCGTCTGGAATCAAAGCCATTGCAACCCGTTTCCGTTGTTTGCGTTTTGGGTCGGAAATAGGGGGACAACTTACAGCAATTTCCAGTTAAGTAGCGTACACCATTACCTCACCCCGTCCTACGGACACCCCTCTCCGAAGTCGCGGAGAGGGGATGGGGGTGAGGTTAAATCTGTACCTCATCCAAGTGAAATCTGCTGTATTTTTTGGAAGTTCCTAAATTGCATCAGGATCAACACCAAGTTCCCGTAACTTTTCCTTTAACTGTTCTACTTGCAGCTGTGCAATTCTAGCTTTTTCTTCAGCTTGTTGTCTTGCAGTTTTTTCTGACTCTAGCGCTTCCTTTAACTCCCCTGGAATCAGTAACTTTTCCCCGGTATCCTCTCGGTAAAAACCAATTAATTGCTCTTCCACCTGCAACCGCAACTGTAAGGGTTCGCTGCGACTATCGGTAATCAATTCATATTCTTCCCCTCGCAGACGATACCCCCGTAACTTTTCTTCTATCCACTCTCCCTTGGGGTCAAATAACCAGTATTCTTGAACACCAAGCTGTTCGTATAGAGTTTTCTTAAATCCTGTATCTTGTTCTTTGGTTCCAGGGGAAGTTACTTCAAAAATGACTACAGGTATTTGTCCTTCTTCCCAAATTTTATAATTGTCCCGACCACCAGGAGTAACATCAAAAATCACCATGACATCGGGAGCAACCCGTAACCGTGGATACCCTTGAGCATAGTAGAGAAATTGGTCAGCCAGAACCGTTGCTTGACGACCTTGTAAATACTGTCTGAGGACTTCTAGAGTAGCGAGAATCGCATATAAATGCACATAGCTTTCAGCCAAGGGTTCACCATCCGAACTGGGGTAGAAAATTTCCGTTGCTGGGGGTGTGAGGCTAGTCATTTCAGTTATGAGTTATGAATTATGAGTTATGAGTTACCCCATTGATAAATATAACAATTTAAGGACTTGGTACACGATGTCCTCGCCAACGGAGTAACACAGCAGCTTGGGCTTTGCAAAGCATAAAACGGTCAGCTTCGTGACGCAGTTCCATCAGTTCTAATCGTTCCCCATCAGAGATTGTACCACCAGAGTTACGCTCCAGCAGCAAATTGTATCGCTGCATTTCCTCTGCTGTTTTGCGACTACGGACAATTTGCCATAGGCTATCATCGTCTAGTTTATCTAAAGCCGCGAGGTCAGCCTGAAATTCCTCTGGTACATCATTCCATTCCGGAGGACTACCTACCCCCAAAGCATGAATTATTACTTCTTCAATTGGACAACCTTGGGCATGGGCTGTGTTGACTAAACGTTGATAGAGTATTTCTGGGATGTGGAGAGTAACTGTTTCTGTTGCCATGGTTATGTTCCGTACCCCTGCCTGAATATTTTTATGATAATGCAGGGGTGGAGAAGATGTTAATTACTGCTGTGTTAGCTAGTAGGTTGGGTTGAGGCTTTGGGAAACCCAACATATACAGCATATTTCATCTTTAATGAAGTACAATCGGACGGGCAAGGATGCCCATCCCACAATAGCTAGTAGGTTGGGTTGAGGCTTTGGGAAACCCAACATATATCATCATATTTCATCTTTATGAAGTACAATCGGACGGGCAAGGATGCCCATCCCACAATAGCTAGTACTCTGTCCCATTAGTTTTGATGGCTAGTTTTATAGTCATATTTATATGACTTTGACTATTAGACTGGGACTTATAGTCCCAGGTGGGTGTGATGGAAACCCCATCATATTTTATGGGACAGACCACTAGTAGGTTGGGTTGAGGCTTTGGGAAACCCAACATATACAGCATATTTCATCTTTATGAAGTACAATCGGACGGGCAAGGATGCCCATCCCACAATAGCTAGTAGGTTGGGTTGAGGCTTTGGGAAACCCAACATATATCATCATATATCATCACTAATTTCCTTTCCTCAACATTTCCTCAAACTCTCTCACCGCAACACTAGACCCAACCTGCCAAGCTTGTTCAATATATTGCGGTATAATCTCCTTTACATCAAAATCAGGAAAATGATAACTTGTTTCATACTCCTGAAAACCTTCTCCTTCAAACCGATAAATTAATAAATTTCCCCGACGATAAATCCACAATTCCCTAGGAGGAATCACTTGATAATCTTCCGGTTTAGTAGTAGAAATTAAATCAATTTCAATCACCAAATCTGGAACTGGATCGACTTCTAAATCCAACCGTTCTTTACCCAAAATACCCTGACGATTTTCGATATAAAAACAGTAATCAGGCTCAACTCCCTGCAAGTTAGCGCGTTTTAAAGTAATAGGTGTAAAAGCATCCCAATCTTTACCATGATACTTAAGTAAAACCTTTACCAAATCTGCCAAGATATCAGCATTTTTACCATGTTCCGGCAAAGGTGACATAATTCTAATTACTTGAGTAGCGCTACTGTATTTAATTCTCAGTCCCGCTCGATCCAACCGACGAGCAACTAAATCTTCGTAATCATCCCAAGTCCGGAACCTCAAGATTAATTCATCCCCTGGAGCAAGTTCAATCCTATCTGGGGTGATAGTGGGTAAAATCATCTCAGCGATCGCCTGCTACACTCCCCAATCATAGCAAACACAAAACCTATTCCCTATTCCCTTAGGAAAGGCAACAGGCAACAGGCAACAGGCAACAGGCAACAGGCAAAAGATTCAGATAATTGCTGTGCAGTAGTATTTTTTGAAATTGGTATTCCCCATTCCCTATTCCCTATTCCCTATTCCCTATTCCCTATTCCCTATTCCCCCATCAGATCATAAAATTCCAGCAAAAAAGCCCCAAGGAAGTTGACAGAATGACTATCAAACGTCAAGCTAGTGCAAAGAAGCATTAAGACGCTTCTGCAAATGAGCAAATCTATGTCTCATTTTGCCAGTTTTGTCATAATGTAGTAAAGTGCGTAATTTGCGTACCTTTTTTTACTTGTTAGAGGAACTATTTGATGACCGCAACTACTCCCCGATTAAAGCACGAGGTTAAAGACCTCGCTCTAGCTCCCTTGGGAAGACAGCGCATTGAATGGGCTGGACGTGAGATGCCTGTTTTAAAGCAAATCCGCGATCGCTTTGCCCAGGAGAAACCCTTTGAGGGAATTCGCATTGTAGCTTGCTGTCACGTCACCACAGAGACAGCACATCTAGCAATTGCATTGAAAGCAGGTGGTGCAGATGCGCTACTGATTGCTAGTAACCCCCTATCAACTCAAGATGACGTAGCTGCTTGTCTCGTCACCGATTATGAAATTCCTGTTTTTGCCATCAAAGGTGAAGACAACGAAACTTACCACCGTCACGTCCAAACCGCTTTAGATCACCGTCCCAACATCATCATTGATGATGGTAGCGATGTTGTGGCTACCGTGATCAAAGAGCGTAAAGAACAATTACCAGAAATCATCGGTACTACCGAAGAAACCACCACAGGGATTGTACGTCTCAAGGCAATGCTCAAAGATGGTGTTCTTCCCTTCCCAGCGATGAACATCAACGACGCTGATACCAAGCACTTCTTTGATAACCGCTATGGTACAGGTCAATCCACCCTGGATGGTATAATCCGTGCTACCAATGTTCTCTTAGCTGGTAAAACAGCAGTTGTTGTTGGTTATGGCTGGTGTGGTAAAGGTACTGCCATGCGCGCACGGGGATTAGGTGCTAATGTAATTGTCACCGAAATCGACCCCGTAAAAGCAATTGAAGCTGTAATGGATGGCTTCCGAGTATTGCCAATGGCAGAAGCTGCTCCTCTGGGTGATATCTTTGTGACTGTAACCGGAAATAAGCACGTCATTCGTTCCGAGCATTTCGATGTGATGAAAGACGGTGCAATTGTTTGTAACTCCGGTCACTTTGATATTGAAATTGACCTCAAATCCTTACGTGAGAAAGCTAAGGAAGTGAAGAATGTCCGTCCCTTTACTGAAGAATATCGCTTACCCAGCGGCAAATCTGTAGTAGTTCTGGGTGAAGGACGTTTGATTAACCTAGCTGCTGCTGAAGGACACCCCAGCGCGGTTATGGATATGAGCTTTGCTAACCAAGCTTTGGGTTGTGAATATTTGGTGAAGAACAAGGGTAAACTAGAACCCGGTATGTACGCCATTCCTACCGAAGTCGATCAAGAAATTGCTCGCTTGAAGTTGCAAGCAATGGGAATTAAAATTGATACTCTAACTGAAGAACAAGTTGAGTACATCAATTCTTGGACTGCTGGAACCTAATCTTTTTTTGCTAAATCCTTGCATTACCTTTGGTATAAAATAATTTTCCAAGTTTAGGTAATGTTTTTTCAACGGTTAATTAGCAAAGCAACAACAATTTAGAATCCTAGTTGTTCAAAGCCAAGAGAATTCAAAGCTAGGTTTTCTAAGACTATTGTCACGGGATAGGCTTTCTTGTCTATCCCTTTTGTATTTGTTGTTAAAAAGTAGGTGCAAATTATAAATTCATACCTAGATTCAGCAACATCCCCTATTCCCTATTCCCTATTTCCAGTTATATTAATTGCGATTAGTTGCTATACTAAAAACTTAGCAGGATTACTGCTATCGCTGATACCAAAATTAAGTTACTTAAAATGCTAGGTAGCAGCTTTTACTAAAATCAAAGTTCGATAATCAAAAAACAACTGGGGAAAAACAACTAACAAATGGTTAATGACAACTTCTTTTGCGACCGCTGACACTTACTTACCCGTGCAGCGTTTTTGTCTAATTGGAACCAGTATCACAACTTTCAACCTTCATGATTTTCTCACATTTTTTTGATAGGTTGATAGTACAGTCTCCAATGTAATGCTTTTGACATTTAATTTTGAAATCAAGGATCTATTAGGGGGAATCGGTTATGAATAATGTTGCTGTTAAATACGACATCGAGGTTATCAAAGAAGAAGCACGAGAACTGGTCAAAAAAAGACTAATTAACCGTAACCAGCCAATTTATGCACTCTGTAAATATATTCCTCCTCGTGAGTGGGTATCTGTAGAAACTGAACTCGAACAAAACGAATTTTTACTTAGAGACCGGATTGTTGATCTATTGGGTCGTGAAGACTGGTCAGAAGATTAAAATTCTGGCTTCTTCAATCGTTATCGTTATGGGTTGGTAAATGGTAAATGGCTAAAAAAAGCTCTTATTACCAATTACCGACCTACACAGATGGGATACAGTAATTTGCAAGTAAATCAACTACAAAACTAAATTAAACTTAAAACGCCCCAATTTTAAAACATCCTCTTGAATATGTCAAAGCCAGTTACCTACTAATACATAGGGTGCCCAAAAACCAGGACGTTCATAATTAGGATATTTTCGTAAAAGTGTGACTTGGGCACGACGTAAAGCCTCTGCTTTTGTTACCTTGGTACTAGCTAACTCACGGTAAAACTCACCCATCAAGATAGCGGTGGAGCGATCGCTAATATGCCACAATGAAGCTAAGGTACTCCTAGCACCTGCTTTGACCGATGTTCCTGCTAATCCCAGGGTAGCGCGATTATCACCAGCAGCAGTTTGACAAGCACTCAAAACTAGCATTTCCAATGCTTCTGGACGGGTTTCGTCCCGACGACGCAGCAGACTATCAAACTGGGTGACATTAATTGCACCATCAGCAGCTAAGATAAAAGTATTCTCAGGTCGGGAACTAAATTGACCGTGGGTTGCTAAATGCAGGACATTAAATGTAGTGTTCTTTATATTTTTCTCTAAAGTAGTGCTGGTAAATTCTTGGTCTAAAAGCTGCTTGGTAGATACTCCTGCTTTGTCAATCAGGTTAAACTCAGACTTGATTTCTGGTAAGGGTGGAAACCTGGGAAATTCTCGTGGTGGCTGCACTAAACCAGCAGCGAGGACTTTGAGTGGTGCTTGTGCTATGGGTTTGGGTGCGAATAACTGGAGTCCTAAACTCAGTGCAACGGCATATTTCTCCACCAAATATTGCTGACCATCATACAGAGTAGCCATGGGCACATTGCGTAATGCTCCATCTAGTACAAATACGAGGGTATTGACTCCACTCTTTTGCAAATCTGACTCAATATTTTTGATTAACCAAGTATATACTTGTTGTGACAGTGCCTGTACTTCCTCTGTTCTGTCGGGTTCTACAAGGTACTGACGCAACTGTGTGAGAACTGTTTCTACTTCACTCTGGGATTTGTTAACAGTATATTTACGCAGAGATTTTTGGGGAATTTTGACAATTACCTGTAGCTGCTTTGGGAGAATAATCGGGTAAATAATGGCAGATGTAGGGTTATCCTTGTCTACAACTTGATCCAGAACCACAGTTTGAGCATTTATACAAGCTTGACGAAAATAATCATCTAACTCTGCTAATTGTAGTGCTTCAATTCTTTGTCTAGCTTTGTCTAAAGTCTCTTTACTGGGATTACCTTGCTGTGACTGTAATAGCAATGCTACCGACTCTCGATATACAGGTTCTACACTTTCTTTGAATGAATATTGCACATCCCGATTCACCGCTACTAAGTCGCTGCGGAGAGTCTGCAAATCACTAACAGCACTATCATAAGCTGCGATCGCACTCTGTATTTTTCCCTGCTGTTTCAACAAGCGTCCTAACTGCCAATGCCAACGGTAAACTATATCTGGGGCATTTATGCCTTGGGCAATAATAAGCGCTTGTTGAGTGAGTTTCTGGGCATTCTTAAATTGCTCGGTTTGCTCGTATACAGTACCCAGAGTTCCCACAGCAAAACTCTCAGCTCGTTTATCTTGCAAATCTTGGGCTTGTTGTACTGCTTTAGCGCAGATTTGAGCAATTGTTTCGGGTTTAGTTCCCAACTTCAGCAAGCTTTGAACTAAATTCAGGCGGGCATAGATATTTGTTTGAGAAGGTGGTAAATTTATAAGTAAAGTCTTAATTTGGGATAATAGTGCCTGTGCATTTGCTGTTTCCCCGGTGTTGACTAACAAACTCAACTGGTTAATCTCAGCTTGGACTTTGGTAATCGGGTTAGGGGTGACAGCAGCTTGCTGATAAAATGCGATCGCACCTTTGAAGTCTTGTTCTACCCGTGCTGTGTTACCTAAGCTAAACGAAGCAGCACTGGCATCTTGGGGAGAATTGAATTTTTGAGCAATTTCCAAACTTTGCTGCAATACCTGACGAGATTGTTTTAGGTCTCCAGCTATCTGCAATGCATCACCCAAAGAACGTAATTCTACTGCTTTGGTAATAGAATTAGGTTGGGATTGTAATTGTTGCTGCAATGCAGTTAAGGTTGTTAAACTCCGACGGTAAAAACCCAAAACTTGCCATGCTTGTGCTTGATTAATACGACTACCAACAATACCACTTTGATTATCAATTTGTTTATATATTGCCTCTGCACGCTGCCAAGTTGCAAGTGCTGGTTCTGCTTTTCCTAATTCTAGTTGAATACTACCTTGAATATCTAATATCTGGGCTAAAACCAAAGGATTGTTTGAAGTATTTTCTAGCAGTTTCAAACTTGCTGTTACTGCTTGATTTGCTTCTTTCCACAATCCCAATTTTTGATATGCTAGAGCAATATTACTTAACCCCACAGCTTGCCGTAATTGATTACCTCCGGTACGATAATTGTCAACAGCTTGTTGTAAAACTTTAATTGCATCTGCAAATCTTCCTGCATCATATAGTGACTTTCCCTGTTGCAGTAAATTATCAGAATTTTGGATTTGAGATTTTATATTTTGGTTGTCAAATTGTACTTTTGGAGAATTATTAATTGTAGGAACTTTAGCAGTAACCGGAAAAATCATACATAACATAGAAGTCATCAAAGCGATGACAATTAATGACTTACATTTTTTATGTATTTTGAATATAATCATCATCTAGATAAAATGTAAGCAATAGTTATAACTAAGATTATTCCGCATAGTTTGTTTTGGCTGAAGTAATATTAGAGAGCTGAGCGCGTACCCACTCTCGAAACTCTCGCATTCTGGCATTTTCTC
The DNA here is from genome assembly GCA_030065825.1 of Nostocaceae cyanobacterium. Lineage (GTDB taxonomy): Bacteria > Cyanobacteriota > Cyanobacteriia > Cyanobacteriales > Nostocaceae > JASJCY01. Next base: position 80,445 of record JASJCY010000001.1, read on the forward strand.
CTTTTTGAGAGTTCAATTGTATGAATTTTGTTATTTCCTTCACAGGAAATGAACCGAAAGCAAAACTATTTTCTGACTCCACATAACCCTTGTCTGTGAGCAGATTTATGATTAATTGTCCTTGTTCATATCGCCAAACTTCAGGAACTTTTAATTCAGCATAAATTGCCATTTTATCAACAGATGAATTGCTAACATCAATTTCAATTGCTAAATCAGGTGGTGGGTCATTTTTTAAATCAATATCTAATTTATTACGTACCTTTGCTTCATTTTGAATATAAAAACATTCATTAGCTTCTTTACCAACAGCTTTGGGTTGAAAACACCAAGTAGTAGATTTGAAACCGCGAATTTCTATGCCCATTTCTTCAGTTATAACAGTTATTAACCTACCGAAAATCCAGGCATATGTTTCATGTTCTGGTAATGGTGTCATCAATTCCAAAGTACCCTGATAATAATTAATCCGTAGTTTTGGATGTTCAGCAAATGCTTCTAAAAGTTTCTCGTAGGTATCCCAACTGACATCATAAAGAACTATACGAGAACCTCCAGGTGGTGCTGTAGTTACTGCTAGAGTTTGAGTCATAATTACTAACTTCACATCTTTAGTATGTTTACTCATATCTTGCACCATTCTCAACAGACCAAAAAAACCGGGTTTCTAAACGAAAAATTAAGGTTTTGAGACTGAGAGATTTGCAAGAAACCCCGGCAGTCGCTACAACGGAGGAGACCTCCGCAACGCGCTGCCTCGCTTTTTAGCCCAGGTGCAAGATGTGTG